>CAYRZY010000244.1:0-4764 GCA_964428855.1 uncultured Flavobacteriaceae bacterium | reverse complement strand
TACAACTCCTTAGCAGGGAGCCCCGATCGACCACTCTGGCACCTCTCCAAAATTTAAAGAACATCACTTTTTCAAGTGGGGTGCAAATGTAATAAATTTGGTGATTTACAACCTAATATTTTAATGAATATTTTTAAAAAGAATCAATCCATATTTTAACCAAATAATATTTAACCTTTTAAGGTGATTTATCTTGTCAATTTTCCCTAAATTTAAAACAAAATAGAAATACTAATTATGGCTAAGCTCACAATTAATAATAAAGAACATCAAATAGATATTGACTCAAATATGCCTTTACTATGGGTGATTAGAGACTTTGTAGGATTGACAGGAACAAAATATGGTTGCGGCAAAGGTATTTGTGGTGCATGTACTGTGTTAGTAGATGGTAATCCTATTCGTTCATGTTCAACTCCAGTTTCATTTGTAGAGGGTAAAAGTATTTTAACTATTGAAGGTGTCGAAAATGAGAATAAAGTATTGCAAGAAGTTTGGGAAGATATTAACGTACCTCAATGTGGATATTGTCAATCAGGTCAAATCATGTCTGCGGTTGCTTTGTTAGATAAAAATACAAATCCGACAGATGAAGATATTGATACGGCAATGCGAGGTAATATATGTAGATGTGGAACTTATCAACGTATTAGGAATGCAATTCATAAAACAGCCAAATTAACTAATACTAAAACGGAAACAAATGAATAAGATTCAAAAAGTAACAAGACGGAGTTTTATTAGAAGTGTTGGTTTGGTGTCAGGAGGGTTGATTATTGCATGTAATGTACCATCCTCTTCAGAGAAGATTCCGATGAAAAGACCCTTTAATGGTGAAACGTTTGAACCTAATCTTTTTGTTCAATTAAAAGATAATGGAGATTTAATCTTAACAGCATCTAGATCTGAAATGGGACAAGGTGTGCGTACTTCATTAACGTCCATTATTGCTGATGAAATGGATGCTGATTGGAATTTAGTGAGTGTTGTACAAGCTGTAGGAGATTCTAATTATGGCAATCAAAATACTGATGGTTCAAGAAGTGTTAGAACACTTTATGAAACTATGCGTAAAATGGGAGCAACTGCAAAAGCCATGCTAATTACTGCTGCGTCAACTCAATTGAAAGTTGATGAATCAGTATTGAAAACAGAGAATCATTATGTAATTGATACAACATCCAATAAAAAAATATTTTATGGAGATTTAATAAAAGAAGCTTCAAAACTTCAGGTTCCTGAAAATCCAACCTTAAAAGATCCTAAAGATTTTAAATACATTGGTAAAGGTCTGAAAAGTATTGACGGAGCTGATTTTGCATCGGGCAAACCAAAATATGGCATGGATATTAAATTGCCAAATATGAAATATGCTACAGTTGCCAGATGTCCAGTTACTTTTGGTACAGTAAAAAGTTTTGATAAAACAAAAGCAATGGCTGTTGCTGGAGTTGTAGATGTTATTGAGATTTCTAAAATAGAGAAACCTTTTGGAGCTTTAGGTGGAGTAGTGGTTATTGCTACCAATACGTGGGCTGCCATGAAAGGGAAGGATGCTTTAGATATCGTGTGGGATTATGGAGATAATAAAAGCTACAATAGTATTGCTTACACAAAAATGATTACTGATAATGTACATAAAAAAGGTAAAGAAATTCGTAATGATGGTAATGTGCATAAAGCATTTAAAAATGCTTCACAAATTATTGAAAGCACTTATAATTTACCACATTTGGTCCATGCCCCGATGGAGGTACCTAATGCTACAGCTTGGGTAAAAGATGATAATACTTGTGAGGTTTGGGCTCCAACTCAGACTCCGCAAGCTGCTAGAAAAGAAGTTGTCGATTTTCTAGAAGTAGAAGAAAAGGATGTTACTATAAATGTTACTTTTTTAGGTGGCGGTTTTGGTAGAAAATCCAAACCAGATTATGTAGTAGAAGCAGTTGCTGTTTCTAAAGTAATTAAAGCTCCTGTACAAGTTGTTTGGACTCGTGAAGATGATATTCAACATAGTTATTATCACACCGTTAGTGCTCAGTACATGAAGGCTTCATTAGATGCTGATGGCAATGTAACTGGTTGGTTGCATAGAGTTGCTTATCCTTCAATAGCTTCAACATTCGCACCTGATACTGGTTTTGCGGCAGGATTTGAATTCGGACAAGGCTTGGTGAATATTCCTTATCAAATTGATAATGTCCGTTGTGAAAACAGTAAGGCTCCAGCTCATATTCGTATTGGATGGCTTCGCTCTGTAATTAATATTGTACAAAGTTTTTCAATAAATACATTTGTTGATGAATTGGCAGCTAAAGCAGGAAAAGATCCATTACAATTCAGGCTAGATTTAATTGGAGATGATCGTATTGAGGAATCTAAATCAGGTTATCATTTTGATAGTACTAAATTGAAAAACGTATTAAAAACTGCCGCAAAAAACGCAAGTTATGGTAAGCAATTACCAAAAGGACATGGTATTGGTATCGCTGTGCATTATAGCTTTTTTACTTATGTAGCTTCTATTATTGAAGTATCTGTTATTGATGGTAAGTTAAAAGTGCATAATATTTATTCAGCAATTGATTGTGGTACAGCAGTTAATATAGATACAATTAAAGCTCAAATGGAAGGTGCTGCAATTTTCGGAATGTCATTAGCTTATTATGGTAAAATCACAGCTAAAGATGGGGCTATTGAGCAAAGTAATTATCACGATTATCAAATGATACGTATTCATCAAACTCCTAAAATTCATATAGAGATTATTAAGAGTGATGCAATACCAACAGGTGTGGGTGAGCCTGGTGTACCACCAATTGCTCCAGCTATAGTAAATGCTATTTACAATGCAACAGGTAAACGTTATTATTCCTTGCCATTACAAGATCATCATTTGATTTAAAGCTGTTAATAACTAGACGATAATTATAGGTATTTAGAATTTTATTTTTAGCAAGGTTTTGTATTTTTACGGCGTATTTAAACTAAAAAAATGCCTACAACACAAGAATTACAAGATTTTTCAACACAAGTAAGAAGAGATATTTTAAGAATGGTACATGCTGTCAGCTCTGGTCATCCAGGTGGTTCATTAGGCTGTACAGAATTCTTCACCGTACTTTATCAAGAAGTTATGAATTATTCAACCAATTTCTCTATGGACGGCAATGGTGAAGATTTATTCTTTTTATCAAATGGACATATTTCACCAGTTTATTACAGTGTCTTGGCAAGAAGTGGATTCTTTCCCGTAGAGGAATTGGCAACTTTTAGAAAATTAAATACACGTTTACAAGGTCATCCTACCACTCATGAAGGTTTGCCCGGTATTAGAATTGCATCAGGCTCTTTAGGTCAAGGTATGTCAGTTGCTCTTGGTGCTGCACAAGCAAAGAAGTTAAATGGAGATGATTCTTTAATCTATACATTACATGGTGATGGTGAATTACAAGAAGGACAAGCATGGGAATCTATCATGTATGCAGCTGGTAAAAATGTAGACAACCTAATTTCTACAGTAGATTATAACAAAAAACAAATTGACGGAACTACTGATGATGTATTGCCTTTAGGTGATTTAAAAGCGAAATTTGAAGCTTTTGGATGGGATGTTTTAGAAGTAAAAGAAGGGAATTCTATTGAAGCAATTATTGCAGGGTTGAAAGAAGCAAAATCTAGAACAGGTAAAGGTAAGCCAGTTTGTATTTTACTACATACCATGATGGGTAACGGAATTGATTTTATGATGCATACACATGCTTGGCATGGTAAAGCACCTAATGATGAACAATTAGAAGTTGCTTTGGCTCAAAATGCTGAAACTTTAGGAGATTATTAATATAATTACTTTTTTCACATCTTGTAAATACGAAATACCTTTTTTAAAGTGTAATTTATCAATTTAAATTTTTAGATTAAAATGAGAATAATTCCTGCCTTAGATATTATAGATGGCAAATGTGTACGTTTATCAAAAGGTGATTATACAACTAAAAAAATTTATAATGAAAATCCACTAGAGATTGCCAAGCAATTTGAAGCTCATGGTATAGAGCATTTACACTTGGTAGATTTAGATGGTGCTAAAGCTAGTCATATTGTCAATCACAAAGTTTTAGAAAGGATAGCAAGCCATACAACGTTGAAAATTGATTTTGGAGGTGGATTAAAAACTGAGGAAGATTTAAAAATTGCCTTTGAAAGTGGAGCAAAACAAATCACAGGAGGTAGTATTGCAGTAAAGAATCCACAAATGTTTAAAAAATGGATTTCTGAGTATGGCAATACTAAAATTATTTTAGGTGCTGATGCTAATCCTGATGAAACAGGAGCGAAAATTGCAATTAGCGGGTGGCAAGAAAAATCTGATATAGAATTGATTCCGTTTATAGAAGAGTATCATGAAGAAGGAATTCAATATGTAATTTGTACAGACATCAGTAAAGACGGGATGTTAGAAGGGCCTTCTTTTGAATTGTATAAAAGGATTTTAGCTAGTGTACCACAATTAAAATTGATTGCCTCTGGAGGGATTTCTGATTTCTCAGAAATTCCTAAATTAGCAGCATTAGGCTGTGAAGGAACAATTATAGGAAAAGCTATCTATGAAAACAGAATTAGTTTAAAACAATTAGAAAATTATATTGTAGAAAGTTAATTGCCCCTTGAGAATTATTGAGATGAAAATATATTTTATCGAAGATACACTACAAAGATCTTTTAAATATTGATTGAAAAGAATGTCCTCTTGAGGGTTATCAA
>CAYRZY010000243.1:0-4797 GCA_964428855.1 uncultured Flavobacteriaceae bacterium | reverse complement strand
TTTAATCGAACTCGTTCTCGTTTAATTGAAATGCAATCTGAACGATATTATTCAATTCAAAAAAAACAAGTAGGGGGAATTACAGAATTTAAAAAACCTTTGTCAATAGGGTTTGTAAATTAATTCTTAGGTTTTAGAAATGATTAGCCTAAGATAAAGTCTTTATTTTAGTAGCAAATGATAATAAAATTGCTTTCATTAATAAAATAGTTGTTTTTACTGTTGGTTTTAAATATAGAGACTTTAATCCTATATTCATTGCTTTTTTTAATTCTCGATTGTAAATTAAATCACAAAGCCAGTCGTCGTGGATTTTCTTTTGAATCGCTTTAACGAGGTCGTTATTTTCATTATAGAATTCTTTTTCGTTTTGAACGAAGTCTTTTATCACGAGTAAATTATCTTGATAACTTTGTGGTAAACATCCTAAGCTATTCGCTCGTCGTCTAGGAATTGTTAAGACCGAAAACATTTTAATAGTTGTCGTTTTTTTTGCAAGTTTTAAACAAAAATCTATATCCTCTGCAGTAATTAAGTCTTCTCTAAAACAACCAATTTCCAAACAAAGGCTACGTTTGGCAATAATTGTTGATGTATGAAAATAAGGGTTTGAAAAAACTTCTGAAAAATCTATCAGTTCGAACTTTGTTAGGTCTTGCTCTATAATTAAACATTCAGGTTTATAATCTTCAAAAGCAACTAATTTACAATTAGAAAAAAGAAGCCCTGCTTCAGGGTGTTTTTTTAGTACAGCTAATTGGCTACTTAATTTTTCTGGTATCCAAAGATCATCTGCATCAAGAAAAGCAATGTATTCTCCTCTTGCCGTTTTAATTCCTTGGTTGCGTGAAAATGAAGCGCCACTATTTTGTGAGTTTGTAATTAAGGTGATTTGATTACCAAATTTTTCTAATTCTTTTATCGTTGAGTCCGTTGATTTATCATCTATTACGATAATTTCAAAATCATCTATTGTTTGATTAAGAACGCTATTTATCGAATCACTGATAAAGGATGCCCCATTAAATACTGGGATAATAACCGAGAAATTTATTGAATTCATGTGAGTAAATTTATACTAAAAGAGTTTAGATCACATTTGTATAGATAAAGATTATGCAATCCTGTTATTTTTTAAAAAATAGCTGTCTATACTCCCGTAGAAGGGCTTTGTTGTCTAAATAGATTAATAGGGTATAGGTTGCTCCACCTGCTGCAATTGCAATTGCTAGCAATATTATATTATTAAACGTTCCCGAACCAGCAATAATTGTAGCTTTTACCACAAGAAATAGAATGATACTAAATATGATAGGAGGAATAATAATGATAAAAATTTGAAATAAATTTATTTTTAGGACTTTGCAGAAATTATAACTTATGAGTAATGCAATAATAGGGAAAACAGTGAGCCAGCTAGCAGCTAATCCAATTGCCCCCCATTGTAAGCCGATTAAAAAACTGGGGATCAAAATGACCAGAATAAATAATTCATTTTTAAAAACTATATGGGGCTTGCCAATACTATTAATGGCGGGAGAAAATAATTCTGCCAGCATACGCATTGGCATCATAAAGCATAAAAGCATAAATGGATTAACTGCCAATTGCCATTTTTCCCCTAGTACTAAAGGGACTAATAATTCAGCAACAGATGCGAGACCAAAAAACACAGGGAAGGCAAAAGACATTGCTATAGTCAAAGATTTTAGCAGATAAATTTTAGTCAATGTCTTATCTGTTTGTATTTTTGAATAAGCAGGCATAGCAACCTGTTTTATTGTTGGTAGAATTTTGTTTAAAGGCAAGACAGCTATTTGTAGAGCGACTACATATACTCCCAGTTCTTTTGATGGCCAAAATTTACCTGCTATAAGTACATCTATGCTTACATAGATTTGCCAGACTATACCTGAAAGCATGAGATAGCCACCAAAATGAAGAAATGGCTTCACTTCATTGTAATTAAAGCGAGGTTTTAATAATAAAGGGTTATAAATATTTGTTAGTAGCATTTTTGTTAGCGTTGTGCTCATACCACCAAAAATAATAGTCCAATAACCATAATCATGAGTTACTAAATATAATGCTGTAATCGCACCGACAGCAGCTGAAAAAATTTCTATTTTACCTAATGACTTAAAATGCATTTCTTTTGTCATTAAGCTGTTAGGTATGCTCAGAAACATTATTATTAAAAAGTTAAAGCTAAAAACTTTCAAGACTTGCTCCAACTCCCGCATATTGTAAAAATTAGCTACATAACTTGCCCCTCCCCATGTCAAGCTAAATAGGAAAAGGTTTAATAAAACAATAGATCCGAAAATCACCTCCAATTGGCTGCGGGTGATATCTTTAGCTTGAATAACAGCAGTACCTAAGCCAAAAGTAGAAAAAGTATTTAAAAAACCTGCCAATGCAAAAGCTAAGGAAGTAATAGCGAAATCTTCAGGAACTAATATTCTTATAACAATAAATGTTGAACACCACCTGAGTAATTGAACCAATATCTTTGAAATCATCATGATTCTTAAGGAGCTATACACTGTCGACTTATCTTTAGTTTTATTGGTCATAAAATTTTTTTGGTAAATTTATTTAAGTAGATCAGTAACTTTAAGGTTTATTCTGATTATTGTGAAAAAAGTATTGTACTGTTTTTTTTTGTTGCTTTTTTGAGACAGGTGGTGGATTATTTATTTTTAATAAATAGTTTATGTTTTATATTTTATTTAACCTAGGTAACATCAGGTATTTAAGGGTTTTAAGTGTAATATGAGATAAGAGTTTTTTTTAAACCAGTGAAAAGTTCTAAAATTATTTATTGGAGGCTACATTTATTCAGCGTAGATTAAGTTTATACGATAGCCTGAATAAAAACGATCTCAATAATATAAAAATATTTAGAGAGCCTTTGATTTTTTTTAAGTCCACAGTTGCTAATTTTTTCCTTAAAAAACAATGAGACTAAAACAAATTTCAATGACGATGTTTAATTCTTAACTATTGATTTATTTTCTTTTTACAGTTTTTTAGGAATGCTTTTAAATTAGTAGGTTGCTTGAAATTTTATATTTTATTGTAGTTTAATCACGACTCTTTACTAGTTTTGATCTTTATCTATTCGTTATAGCTGTGGGTTCTTCAGTATAAAAATAGCAGAATATAATTATTTTGTATAAATGTTTATGGTGAAATAGCAATAATATAACGGATATACTTACGAATCCTATGATTGATATTTTATGATTGGCATAATTAGTGCTGGATATAATTATACATTCTTACCTCTTTATAATGTAGTTTTAACTTTCAAACAGAGAGCAGGCATTAAAATTAGGCTGTTGAGAGTTAATTGTTGAGTGTTTTTACAATGTTTTGGTGAGATAAATGAGTGATAAAAGTTTAAAATTTAGCTAAATTTTCTATAGGAAAAAATTTTATTTTTAATAGGGTGTTTTGTGTGATTTATCTCTCAGTCTCTGTGAATAAAGGGCTATGCGTGAATTGACTCACATAAATAAATAAGAAAGCAGCTAAGCTTTCTACTTGTACGAAGAAACTATTTAAGTAAAGGAATATGTAGTTGTATGTTCAATTATGAAAAAGTAAAGTTAATTTTTATTAGGCTTTTACTTAAGTTTTTTTAACCAGAAAAGTTGCATAGTTTATTTTAAAAACTTTTCTTAAATCTAAATTCATTGTTAATACCTATCCTTAGCAAAATACCATTCTTAGGAATATCAATATATTACGTCAAATATTATGAATAAAATTAAATTATTAACCAGTGCTATTATTTTAGCAGCTTCTTCTACCGGAACAGTTCAAGCAAGTATTTCTGATCCACAGCAGAATAAAATAACATCCTCTTTAAAAGAAAAAGCTCTTTTAGAATCAACTAATATATTTTTAACAAAATCACGTCTTGCGGCCTATCAATCTAAAATTGACAATGGAGATGAAAGTTGGCTGTTAATGACTAATCGGTTAGATGTTTATCTTAATAGGAATGTATGGAATAAAAATAAATTTTCTTCTGCTTATGCCTTGGCTTATCATCTAACAGGTAATAAAAGTTATCTAGAAAAAGCAAAAGAATTATTTTGGCAAGCCTATTCTAATTGGAATTATAAACGATCTAGTACCTTTTTATACCAAAATAGATTTGCTCATTATACTTATGATTGGATTGAAAGCGGACTGACTCCTGATGAACGAAAAGAATTCACTGCGTTATTTAAAAATTGGAGCAGTCATTGGTTAGGTAAGAAAACAAGACATACAATTGAAAGTACTGCATTATCAGAAGCTTTTTTACTACTTGCAAGTAGTTTAAAAGATGATAAAGACTTGTCAGGTCGTTTACTTTCTGCCTCTGATGCTCTGTTAAACAAATATTATAAAAGCATTGCTGGCGATAATTGGGTTAGTGGTGTGAGTTGGGCAAAATACAAGCCAGAGCATATGCAATATTGGTTACGAACATCTTTAATGAATAAAGATACCAGAAATATCCCTGGTTCGACAGGTATTGCAGAAAGTCTCTTCAATTATGAATATGGCAACATAGAAAGTGATATTAATTATTCTAAATCACGTTATGAATTAATGTTGACTTTGTTGAATGTACTAGAAGATACACAGATGAAAAAGGATGGACGTGCTTGGTTAGATAAGGCAACAAAAGAAGGAAAGCTTGCAAGTTCATCAAGTACTAGAATGTTGCCATTTTTGTTTGATATCGAATCAGGGGACGAACCTATTGTTGTAGTTCAGGGGCCAGTTCCAGCACCA
>CAYRZY010000242.1:0-4813 GCA_964428855.1 uncultured Flavobacteriaceae bacterium | reverse complement strand
TATTAGAAAACGATTACAAAAATACAATCGCGTAAAACTAAAAAAGAACAGAAAAATGAAAATTGGCGTGTTAGGCTGTATGGCTGAACGCTTAAAAACCAAATTTTTAGAAGAAGAAAAAATGCTCGACTTAGTGGTTGGCCCTGATGCTTATCGTGATTTACCTGGGTTGATTCAAGAAGTTGAAGCTGGTAGAAATGCTGTAAATGTATTACTCTCTAAAGAGGAAACTTATGCAGATGTTTCTCCTGTAAGATTAAATTCTAATGGAGTATCAGCTTTTGTTTCAATTACTAGAGGATGCGATAATATGTGTACTTTCTGTGTCGTACCATTTACCAGAGGTAGAGAACGCAGTAGAGATCCGCAAAGTATAATTCAAGAAATTCAAGATTTAAAAGATCAAAATTTTAAAGAAGTTACTTTGCTCGGTCAAAATGTAGATAGTTATGTGTGGTATGGTGGCGGACTCAAAAAAGATTTTGACAAAGCTTCTGAGATTGCCAAAGCAACATCGGTAGATTTTGCTAATTTATTGGATATGTGTGCTACTAAATTTCCAAAAATCAGGTTCAGATCTTTTACTTCTAATCCGCAAGACATGAGCTTAGATGTACTACATGTTACAGCAAAACACGACAATATTTGTAAATACATTCACTTGCCAATTCAGTCTGGTAGTACTAGAATATTAAATCGTATGAACCGCCAACATACACGTGAAGAATATATAGAATTGATTGATAATATCAGAAAAATAATTCCTGAATGTGCCATATCTCAAGATATTATTACTGGTTTTTGTGGAGAAACAGAAGAAGACCATCAAGAAACACTTACTTTAATGGAATATGTAAAATATGATTACGGATTTATGTTTGCTTATTCTGAAAGGCCAGGAACCTTAGCTGCCAAAAAATTTGAAGATGATGTACCTGTAGATATTAAACAAAAACGCTTAGCAGAAATTATTGCTTTGCAAAGAGAACACTCACATGTGAGAACTCAAGCTTTTGTTGGTAAAACAATGGAAGTCCTTATTGAAGGTACTTCAAAAAAATCTGACCAACATTGGAAAGGAAGAAATACTCAAAATACCGTGGCGATTTTCCCTAAAACAGGAAATGAAACTTTAGGTGATTTTGTGATGGTTAAAATTGAAGACTGCACAAGTGCTACGTTGTTGGGTGATGTTGTGAATAGAGAATTTTAGTGAAAATTAGTGAAATTTGTGTCTTAGCATGGAAAACTTACAAACTATAAAACAACGTTTTGGAATTATCGGTAACGATATTCATTTGAATAGAGCTTTAGAAAAAGCCATAAGAGTTGCACCTACAGATATTTCAGTATTAGTTACTGGTGAAAGTGGTGTTGGTAAAGAGTCTATACCCAAAATCATTCATCAATTATCACATAGAAAACATGCCAAATACATTGCTGTAAATTGTGGTGCTATACCAGAAGGAACTATTGACAGTGAGTTATTCGGACATGAAAAAGGCTCTTTTACAGGAGCCACACAAGCCAGAAATGGGTATTTTCAAGTTGCAGATGGCGGCACTATTTTTTTAGATGAAGTAGGTGAATTACCACTAACTACTCAAGTACGTTTATTACGTGTCTTGGAAAATGGTGAGTTTATGAAAGTAGGTTCGTCACAGGTACAAAAAACCAATATTAGAATTGTAGCGGCTACCAATTTAAATATGATGGAAGCCATCCATAAAGGTAAGTTTCGTGAAGATTTATATTACAGATTAAGTACTGTAGACATCAACCTGCCTCCACTCAGAAAACGGAAAGATGACATTCATTTATTATTTCGAAAATTCGCCTCTGACTTTGCTCAAAAATACAATATGCCAACTATCAGATTGGAAGACAATGCAATTCCTGCATTATTAAATTATCCATGGAAAGGTAATATTCGTCAGTTGAGAAACGTAACCGAACAGATATCTGTTATTGAACAAAACAGGAGTATTTCTGTAGAATTATTAAAGCAATATTTACCCGATAATAGCTCTAACTTCCCAGCATTAATCAATCAAAAATCGAATAGCGACTTTGCCAATGAACGTGAAATTCTTTACAAAGTGCTTTTTGATATGCGTAATGATATAACCGATTTAAAAAAGTTAACATTAGAGTTGATGCAACACGGAAAAATTGAAAATAATGAAGAAAATACACAGCGTTTAATTCAAGACATCTATAGAGAAGAGAATGACACTGTTGAGAATTTAGTTGAAATTGTATCGCCAGAAAAGAACACTAACTATCAAGAAAAATCAACTGGTTATAACGATGATTTTCAAGATGCTGTAACTGTAGAAGAAACGTTATCCTTACAAGAAAAAGAATACGAAATGATAAAAAAAGCATTAGACAGAAATTTAAACAAAAGAAAGTTAGCAGCAAAAGAACTAGGCATCTCAGAAAGAACACTGTATAGAAAAATTAAACAATACGATTTATAAGTCTGTCTCTATCCGAAAGGAAAGACATCTAATTTTGTAAAATTATAATCATCTCTTAAAATTATAGTAACTTTGAAAATTATAGGAAACCCCTAATTAATCATGAAAAAAACCATTGTACTCACTTTAATTCTACTTACAACTTTAAGTTGCAGTTATAAGCTATCCTTTACAGGAGGTAGTACTGGTGATGCAAAAACCATACAAATTGATTACTTCCCTAACAATGCTGCCTTAGTTGAACCAACTTTGAGCAATAAATTCACAGAGTCTCTAAGAGATTTATTTACACGGCAAACCAATTTAAGTTTAACCACGGCAAATGGTGACTTGTATTTTGAAGGTGAAATTTCTGATTATAGAATCATCCCTATCACCGCCACGGCAGATCAAACTGCAGCACAAAACAGGCTTACAGTTTCAGTTAGGGTTCGGTTTTACAATAAATTAGAAGAAGAAGATAATTTCGAAAAAACATTTTCTTTCTATTCTGACTTTGGTGCAAGCCAACAACTCACAGGTAGTGTTTTAGAAACTGCCCTAGAAGAAATTTTTGAACGTTTAACACAAGATATATATAACGCTGCAGTAGCAAAATGGTAATATGAATACATCAGAATTTACATCATTATTAAAAGAACCATGTACAATTACCTTGGCTCAAACCAATGCTATTGAAGGTGTTTTAGAAAACTATCCTTATTTTCAAGCCGCCAGAATTTTACATTTAAAAGGACTGAGAAATCAACATAGTTATAAATACAACGCTACTCTAAAAACTGCTGCAGCTTACACAACTAATAGAACCGTACTCTTTGATTTTATTACAGCAGATATGCTTGATGCATCAAATGCCATAGAAAAGCAACAACAGCTTATTATAGAAAACGAAGTTATTGACGTAGAAGTGGTAAAAAAGCCTTTAGTGAGTAGTCCTGTAAACACAATAGAAACAAAAACTGAAATCATAAAAGAAAAACTTGAGATTGGCAAACCTTTAGTTTTTGACCTTGCCGAAATGCATTCTTTTAGTGAATGGCTGCAATTGACACATATAAAACCTATTGAAAGAAAAGAAACTGTAAAAACTACTGAGCCAAAATTAGTCATACAAAAGAGTGCTAAAAAGGAAGATAAATTTGATTTAATTGAACAATTCATCATCTCTAAACCTAAATTAAAACCTCCTACAACTATTGAAAATATTGATGTTTCTTTTGAAAGTATTAAGGAAGACAACACCTTAATGACCGAAACCTTGGCTCGAGTTTATTTAGAGCAAAGAAAGTACAATAAAGCCATACAAGCTTTTAAAATATTAAGTTTGAAATATCCAGAAAAAAGTAGTTTCTTTGCAGACCGAATTAAAGCAATAAAATTTTTACAAAAAAATAATTCATAAATTATGTCTTATACTCTATTTTTAATCATGATTGTTATTATAGCAGTCTTGTTGATATTAATTATTATGGTTCAAAACCCTAAAGGAGGCGGATTATCTTCTTCTTTTGGTGGTCAAGGAACTCAAAATTTAGGAGGTGTACAAAACACTACCAACTTTTTAGACAAAGCAACTTGGACTTTAGCTATTGCTCTTTTAGCATTGATCTTATTATCAAATTTTGCAATACCTAGAAATAATAGTATTGATACAAAATCTCAAATTGAAAAGACGCTTGATGACAGAAATCCTGTTCAAGCACCATCTACTACTGAAACAGAAACAACGAATGATTCTATCTAATACCAATTGAAGCAATAAAATTATAAAATGCCAACGAAATGACACGTTGGCATTTTTTTTACATAACATTTAAGTAGAAAGAACTTTTTTTTGTTTTAAGTGTCTATTTGGCATAGATTAACTATTGGCACATTTTTCGACTATTAATTATTTCATTAACTAAAAATCATACAAAATGAGTAAAATAAACATCAAACCATTAGCAGACAGAGTTGTTATTGAGCCACTTGCTGCTGAAACTAAAACTGCTTCTGGAATTTACATACCAGACTCTGCTAAAGAAAAACCTCAACAAGGTAAAGTTATGGCCGTTGGTAAAGGCACTAAAGATGAGCCTACAACTGTAAAAGTTGGTGACACTGTTCTTTATGGAAAATATGCAGGAACAGAACTTAAACTTGACGGTGGTGATTTTATCATCATGAGAGAAAGTGATATTTTCGCAATTCTATAATTAGAAAAAACAATATTCGGTTTAAAAAGCTGAAATAGTATAAATCATAAGATTCCCATTTCATGGGAATAACAAACAAAATTTTCATTATGGCAAAAGATATAAAATTTGATATAGAAGCACGTGACGGAT
>CAYRZY010000241.1:1319-4820 GCA_964428855.1 uncultured Flavobacteriaceae bacterium | reverse complement strand
AAAATTTCACTTTTTTTAACGATTTTATGCCTTTTTGGGTGTAATTCGACTCAAAAACAGCAAAAAATGACCAAAAACACTAAAAAAACGATAATTGCACATCGTGGAGCATCAGGCTATTTACCAGAACATACATTACCAGCAAAAGCAATGGCGTATGCCATGCATCCCCATTTTTTAGAACAAGACTTAGTATTGAGTAAAGACAATGTACCTATTGTAATACACGATATTCATTTAGAAACCGTAACTGATGTTGCTCAACAATTCTCAGATAGAAAACGAGAAGATGGTCGTTACTATGTAATTGATTTTACTTACGAAGAACTCTTACAATTAAATGTTACCGAACGGTTTGATGCTATGACAGAGAAAGCTGTTTTTAAAGGGAGGTTTCCTTTATATAAATCACATTTCAAACTACATTCATTACAAGATGAAATAGAAATGATTCAGGGCTTGAACAAAAGTACAGGAAATAACATCGGTATTTATCCAGAAATAAAAGATCCAGCTTTTCATCATCAAAACGGAAAAGATATTTCTACTATTGTTTTGAAAATAGTATCAGATTATGGCTACAAAAACAAAAAAGACAATTGTATTTTACAATGTTTTGATGCAAAAGAATTGAAACGGATTAGAACCGAGTTAAAGTCAGAATTGTTTTTGGTACAGCTAATAGAATTCGAAGAGGAAGAAACGCAGTTAAAAGAATATGCAACTTATGCTGACGGTATTGGTCCGTGGTACAAACGCATCCTCAAAGGCAAAGATGCACACGGCAATTGGCAGACTACAAATTTGGTAAAAGAGGCACATGATTTAGGTATGGTTGTACATGCGTATACATTTAGAGCAGATGATTTGGGTGAGTTTTCTTCTTTTGATGATTTGTTAAATGTTGGGTTTAACACCTTAGAATTAGATGGTGTATTTACAGACTTTCCTGATAAGGCGGTGTTATTTCTTGAAAAGTAATCATTTTTCAGCTCCCCTCTTTTTTAAAGAAAGGGGAGATAAATAGGTTCAATCCCTCCATCCTGACAAAAAGGTCAGGCCACCTCCCTTTATCCAAAGGGAGGAGCTCGTTTGGTTTCAACAATTGTGCTTTATTTAAAACTTTGTTTGATTTCTTGCAATACAGATGGTAAATAATCAAAAACCATTTTATTTTCAAACCTAATAACTGTAAAGTTTAAACTGTTTAAATATTTTGTTCTTTTTTCATCATATTTTGCTGCTGTAGAATTGTTATGTACCTCTCCGTCCAGTTCAATAATTAATTTTTCAGAGGCACAATAAAAATCTACAATATAGTTTCCGATGCTATGTTGTTTTACAAATTTTCTATCTTCAAGTTGTTTTGTTTTTAAGTGTGTCCAAAGAAAGGCTTCTGCAGGAGTTAGATTAGACCTGAGTTTTTTTCTCTTTTCCAAAAGCTCTTTTTTATTATGTGTTTTTTGAGGTTTCATTTTATGTAAAAATAAGATAATTATTTTTTAGCTCCCCTCTTTTTTAAAGAGGGGAATGAATTTACTCCAACTATAGTGTAATTATTGAAACTATAATTAAAATGGAGTGAAGAAAGGGGAGATAAATAAGATTCAATCCCTCCGTCCTGACAAAAAAGATCAGGACGCTTTGCCTTTATTTAAATAGAAGTGCTAACTAGTTACATGTATTAACTTTTGTCGGTAAGCCGTTAACAATCTAGATTTTGAAATATAGCCATAGTATTTTCCGTTTTTTATGACGGGTAAATTCCATGCTCCACTAGTTTTAAATTCCTTCATAATTTTTTCCATACTGTCGTTTTCATAAATAATGATTCCTGCATCTGCATGCATTAAATCAGCGACTATTAATTGCTCATACATAGAAGAGTCAAACATAAGATGTCTAATATCATCTAACCGAATAACCCCTAAAAACTCATAATCGCTATCTACTACTGGAAAATGATTTCTAGATGATTTTGCTACTGCATTTTTTAAAATATCTCCTAGTTTCATGTCAGGAGTAAGTACTATAAAATTGGTTTCAATGACTTGGTCAATTTCTAACATCATCAATACATTCTTATCTTTATTATGAGTAATCAATTCACCTCGTTGAGCTAATTTCAATGTATATACCGAATGAGAAATAAAATATTTGGTCATAGCAAAAGAAATAGCAGCTACCAACATTAAAGGGACAAATAATTCATACCCTCCAGTAATTTCAGCAATTAAAAATATAGCTGTAAGCGGAGCATGTAATACTCCAGCCATCAGGCCTGTCATCCCGATAAGGGTGAAATTTGATTCAGAGACATGAAAACCTAAACCAATATTATTAATAATTTTTGCAAAAGCATTCCCTAAAGCACTTCCCATAACTAGAGTCGGGATAAACACACCGCCTACACCACCCGCACCAAAAGTAGTGGTCATGGCAATGGCTTTGAAAAGGGCAATTCCTATTAATAAGCCAATAACTATCCAAATATTATTTAAATCTAAATTAAAAGGAGTATTGCCTATGGCTGTAATGTGATCTCCTTTTAGTAAATTATTAATCAAACCATAGCCCTCACCATATAAAGGAGGAATAAGATAAAGCATGGCACCAATTGCTATAGCACCAATCAATAATCGTTTAAATCTACTTTTGAAGCTTTTGAAAAAATTGGTAATAGCAAAGAAAACTTTAGAGAAATAGACAGAAGCCAATCCTGTTGAAACACCTAATAATATGTAAAAAAGTATGTCTTTTATTTCAAATTTATCAACCAATTCAAATCTGAATAATACGTCTGTTCCCATAAAAAAATAGGAAGTAATTACAGCTGCAACAGATGCCAATAATAAAGGTACTAAAGAGGCAAAAGCCAAATCTAAACTAAAGACTTCAACGGCAAAAATTATAGCAGCAATAGGTGCTTTAAACATTGAGGCCATTGCACCAGCTGTAGCACAGCCTATCAATAACATTCGAGTTTTAGTATTGACATGAAATAATTGAGCTGTAGTTGATGCTAATGCAGAACCTGCACTTACGGCTGGACCTTGTAAGCCAACAGAACCACCAAAGGCAACGGTTAGTGGAGCTGTAATTAATGAAGCAAAAATATTGTATTTAGGTATGATTCCGTTTCGTTTTGAAATGGCATACAATGTTGTAGAAATACCATGACCAATATGTTTTTTTAACCAAGTCTTTTTAATGATAAAAACCAATAATAAACCAATAATTGGAAAAATAAAATATAGAGAACTTTGAAAATTTTTAATGATATTAGTCCCTAAACCTAACTGAATATAATGAGTAAAGTTTTTTAATAGCGTAGTACCCAAACCTGCTAAAAGACCAACTAAAACACTTAAAATATAAACAAATTCCCTTTCTGGGATGTATTTGTATCTCCAGATTAAAAATTTACGTAGTATTATTTTTGACCTAATAGGCATTTTGTGTTTTATGGATTTGAAAGGTCATTTTATGGTTACAAATCTA
>CAYRZY010000241.1:0-1219 GCA_964428855.1 uncultured Flavobacteriaceae bacterium | reverse complement strand
TACAAATCTAATTTCAAATGTAGCTCTTTTAATTGTTTTTTATCAATCATTGCAGGAGCATCAATCATGACATCTCTACCTGAATTATTTTTAGGAAAAGCAATAAAATCACGAATGGTTTCTTGTCCGCCCAAAATAGCCACCAATCTGTCCAACCCAAATGCTAGTCCGCCATGTGGAGGTGCACCATAGGTAAATGCATCCATTAGAAATCCGAATTGAGCTTTGGCTTCCTCTTTGGTAAAACCTAGATAATCGAACATCATTTCTTGGGTTGCTTTATCGTGAATTCTGATTGAACCACCACCAATTTCATTCCCATTCAATACCATATCGTAGGCATTGGCTCTTACTTTTGCAGGGTCTGTTTTTAGCAATTCAATATCTTCTGGTTTAGGCGAAGTAAACGGATGATGCATGGCGTGAAAACGATTGGTGTCTTCATCCCATTCTAATAATGGGAAGTCAACTACCCAAAGTGGAGCAAATTCCTTAGGGTTACGTAAGCCTAAACGTTCTGCCAATTCCATACGTAATGCACTTAATTGGGCTCTTACTTTAGTGGTTTCACCCGAAAGCACACAAATTAAATCACCAACTTGTGCATTTGTTTTTGTTGCCCATTTGGCTAAGTCTTCTTGATTGTAAAATTTATCTACTGATGATTTAAAAGTTCCATCTTCATTACAACGTACATAGACCATTCCGAGAGCTCCAACTTGCGGACGACGTACCCAATCAATGAGTTTGTCAATGTCTTTTCGTGAATATGAATTTCCTCCAGGCATAGCAATGGCAACTACCAACTCAGCTGAATTAAACACATTAAATTCTTTGTGTTGAGTAACTTCGTTTAACTCGCCAAACTCCATTCCAAAACGAATATCGGGCTTGTCATTACCATACTTTTGCATGGCTTCTTCGTAAGTCATTCTTGGAAATTTATCCACATCAATACCATTTATTTCTTTTAATAAATGGCGTGTCAATCCTTCAAAAGTATTTAAAATATCTTCTTGCTCAACAAAAGCCATTTCACAGTCAATTTGTGTAAATTCTGGCTGGCGATCAGCACGTAAATCTTCATCTCTAAAGCATTTTACAATTTGAAAGTACTTATCCATACCGCCAACCATCAACAATTGCTTAAAGGTTTGAGGTGACTGTGGTAAGGCATAGAATTGCCCTTCATTCATCCTGCTTGGCACCACAAAATCAC
>CAYRZY010000240.1:0-4854 GCA_964428855.1 uncultured Flavobacteriaceae bacterium | reverse complement strand
GAGATAAAGTTAGAGAGTTATTTTATCATTTTAGATGAGATTTTAAAAGGCACAGATACTACAGATAAAGCGATTGGTTCTGAAAAGTTTGTCCAAAAATTAGTAGCTTCAAATTCCACAGTAATCATTGCTACACACGATTTAAGCCTTTGCGAAATTGAAAAAGAGCTCTCAGAAATTGAAAATTATTATTTTGATGCTGAAATTATAAATAATGAATTATATTTTGATTATCAACTCAAAGATGGTGTTTGTAAAAATATGAATGCTTCGTTTTTATTGCAAAAGATGGAAATAGTTTGATCCCGTCCCAACCCTTCCCAAAGGGAAGGACTTTAAAACGAATACAACAACACCTTATCATGTTCTTTTAAAAGAACATCCAACGTATCTAAAAACTTGATAGATACTGTTGGGCAGCCCCAACTAACTGCCAAAGAATTAGGATATATGTCCTTATTATCCACCTCATCCCAAGCATGGAGCACCACAACTCTTTTACGCATATTTGAATTTGATTTTTCCAATCCATCAAGCCAATATTTATAGTTTTTACCCCAACTACTATACGCTCTTTTACCAACAATTGCCATGCCTAAAGACGTACAATGACTTTCATTTACATTACCAAATACGGTAGGGATTCCGCTATTATTTTTGCCTTTTGCTCCACCATGACAAACCAGCCCTTTTTTAATGATTTCACCTTTTTGTAAATCGACCACAAAAAACCGCTGGTAGCCACTATGCAAAGAATAGTCAACCATAAAAGCGATGTCTTGATTGTAACTTTTCTGCTTGGCAAAATCTTTTATATGTTCAATTTCTACAGTATAGGTTTTGGTAACTTTTGTGTTGAAAGAAATTAATGATGAAATATCAGTTTTTTTAGGTGTTTCACAACTAATTGTTAGTGAGCAGATTAATATAAATATGAATTTGTTTTTCATTAACTTTTTATTTTACAACTATAAAACACCCCTAAAGTCCCCTCAAGGGGACAATCAATTATGGATGGGCATTCACCCAAACCTCACCATCATCAAAATGTTCTTTTTTCCAGATAGGTACCGTTTCTTTTAAGGTATCAATTGCAAATTGACAAGCCGCAAAAGCAGCTTTTCTATGTGCAGAGGAAACCGCAATTATTACAGGGATATCTCCAATTTGTAATTCGCCTTCTGCATGATGAATTGCAATTTTTAGGATGTCAAAATCAGCTAAAGCCCTATTGGCAATTTTTTGTATTTCTTTTATCGCCATAGGTTTGTAAGTAGAAAAATCTAATAAAGTTACTGATTTTTCTTGCGTTTTATTCCGTACTGTACCTACAAACAACGCTATACCACCACAAGAAGCATCTTGAACAAAATCATAACAATCTTGTAGATTGAGTTTTTCAGTGCTTACTTTTATGGAAGAGTTTGACATAAAACAAAATTACGAAATTCCTATCCTAAATCCTTCTCAAAGGGAAGGACTTTTTTAAAGGCTAAGTCCAAACATAAATCCGTTACTCGATTTCCCATTAAAACTTGATCTAATATAATCAACACGTAAAAAACGAAATTTCCCAAAACCAATATTGTCTAAACCAACTGAGTATTCTGTATAAGGCTTATTTTCTTTTGTAAATAAAGCTTTTGCACCAACTACTAATTTAAACTGTAATTTATTAAATAAAGGAATTTTCCGTAATAAATATCCATCAAAATTATGCTGAGCATGCATTTCAGAAAACTGACTCTTACTACTAAAATCATAATAAGGCAATAAGTTAAATGAATTTAAATAATTACCATCAAGGGTAACGTGTGTCTGATTGCCATTGAAATGTTGATAATCCATAAAAGCTAAATTATCAGTATTAAAAAACTTTCCTGCTTTTATATTGTAAGAAAAATATCCTTTATTTCCGATTTCTAATTCTTGGAAAATACGTGTATGAATCAAATCAAAATTATGACTGTCAGCCCCAAAACCTTTGGTATATCCTATATTTATTTTAGGGTATTTATTTGAGTACAAATTTACTTTTCTATTGGGTAAGGAAATATATTTTTGTCCGAATCTGATAGATGTGTTTACAGAAAACTTATAGATGTCATGTGTGGTAAAAGGTGCTGTTGTATAATTTTCAGGCTCAAGCGGATGGTTTGAACTGTAGACAAGGTTATCTCTATTTAAAAAAACATAATCATCCCTATTAAAAACAGGTTTTCGATTTTCATAACTTAAAGATGAATTGACACGTAAACCATTTAAAACTTCTTTCCCTACCTCAATTTCAGCAAAAATTTTGTCATAAAACTTCGCATAATTTCGCTCAAAAAACAGGGAACTTACCGCATTTACAATAGGTGAAATAGGTTCTTGACTATTAAATTGAGAAATTTTCCTACCTCCATTGACAGCTATATAAGGTTTTGATTTATTATTAAACTGATACCTAAACCCACCACTTACTCTAAACTGATGATCTGAAAAACCATAATCTAATTTTGAATTTACTTGAAAATACCTATTTTTATCTTTATAATTTTTATTAAAAGATACGTCCATATTGGTATGCCAACCTTGTACCGTATTAAACATTGAGTTCATTAAAGGTGAACCAATAGTCAAGCCCCAATTTTTATATGAGTTATTATAAGAATACCCAAACAACACATTTGCAATTTTAAATTTATTCTGTTTATGATCGATTGAGTCAAGATAAACTTTTGATTTTCGAATCACCTTGATGCTATCCTTTAATTTATAATCTTTAAGCTCTTCTAATGTTAGTGGTACGGGTCTTACTTTGTTCCAAAAAACAGTATCCTTTTTATTGGCTTTATCCTCAAAAGAAAGAATTTCGTTGGTAAAGGTTTTTGAGGTGAAATTTGGTTGGAAATTATAATTACTATACACCGCAGTAAAACGACCGTCAATATCAATCCCGAACATCCCAAACTTATAATCTATACTTTGAGAAAATAAGGACCATAATTTATCTTTTGCTGAATAAGAATAGCTTTGTTTTAAAAATAATTTTTCGACTTGTGGTGTCTGTATTTGTTTTCCGGTAACGGATAGCTCAGTCGCAAAAACCTCCCAAGTATTTTCAATAATATAAATATAGCCTTCAAAAGCGTTGTCTGTTGCTTTTTTAGGTCTCAGTTTTATCTTATTTATAAGATTTTCTCCTTCATAATAACTATTTATCAAGGTGTATTTGTAGTAATTAAAAGCATAGTTAGCAATTGGTGAAACAATATTTTCTCCTAAATTAATCAGGTTTTTATAGACTGTAAAATTAACATCTGTTGCTTGATTGAAACTAAAACCATTATCGTCTCCACTTACTTTTGAGGCAATAATTTTTTCTTTAAATTCTTTTTTGTTTTTAGTAATTTTAGAAATTGTTTCAGACAAGTATAAAACACCACTTCGAGTAGAATCTAAACCTCCACCTAAATCACCCAATTCAAAACCAAGAATTTTTTCAGGAGCATCTTTAATTCTAAATATCCCTCTAGAATAAAAATCAGCTGTAAAATTTGATGTTTTCTGCAAATTTTTATCTCGATTAGCGATCGCTTCTTTAATAATTCTGTGAGCAGGGTTTTCTTTAGAACTTACTATAACCTCTTCTAAAGCTAAAGCATCTTCTAATAATGTAACATTGAGTTTATAAGGAAAGATGGTGATATTGACTTTCTTTTTTACTGTTTTAAATCCTAGATATTGAAAAACAACTGTGTACGCTCCAATTTTATTGATATTTAATTCATAAACACCTTCGTCATTTGAAGTTGTGCCTTTATAGGATCCGTCTAAATAGATATTTACAAAAGGCAAAGACTCATTATTCATATCAGTAATAACTCCTGTAATTTGTGCCTGAGAAAAAACTGTAATACAAAAAAGAAGTAGGGTTATTTTAAGTTGCATTCTTTTAATTTGGTATCACAAACCTAATTTTAAAAGAATAAAAGGATGGTAATTATTTGTTAAAACCTAGCTCACAAATCTTTATTTTTTGTTAATTTTTTAGTTTTCAACACCTATATTTGCAAACTAAAATAAACCCATGAAACCCTCATTGAGGGATTTATTAAAATAAAAAAATATTTTTTTAAGTAAATAAATATCAATCAGTTAATCGTATGAAAAAAGTATTCAGACTTATTAGTTTTCTAGAAGGAGTATCGTACTTATTACTTCTTTTTGTAGCTGTTCCTATCAAATACTTTGCAGAAGACCCTACTTATGTTAAACTATTAGGTAAGCCACACGGTCTCTTGTTTTTAGCCTATGTTGTTCTTGCATTTTTAATAAAACCTGATTTAAAGTGGGACTGGAAAACACTAGGAATCGTACTTATCGCTTCAGTTTTACCCTTTGGCACTTTTTATATTGACAAGAAATATTTACGATAAGCCCAAACTGAAGACTGTCACTGCCAACTGAAGACTACTCTACCCTCCACTAACTGGCGGAATCAAAGCCACAATATCCTTAGCTTTTAAGACATAATCAGTTTTAATATATTCCTCATTTACAGCTATTGAAAAGTTAGAATAGGCATTCAATTTTTCATACTCTTTTAATAAGGATTCTTTTAAATTGGCAATAGTAGTCCCTTTATCTATCTTTAACTCGATAGCGTTTTCTCCAATAATATCTCTGAGGATTCCAAAAAATAGGATTTTGATTTTCATATTGTAAAGCTAAGAAATACTTTTATTTAGAACGAATAAAAATTATAAATCACACGTAAATTAATTTGCTGAAAATTAATAGTTTATATAAACTTATGTAATAAGTGTTACAGATTAAATAACTTTTTTAGTTATATTTGAGAAAACT
>CAYRZY010000239.1:0-4863 GCA_964428855.1 uncultured Flavobacteriaceae bacterium | reverse complement strand
GTAAGGCTTTTTTTATAATCACTCAAAAATACTTTATGAATACTGATATTGAAAATTTATTTAAAGATAAAGTGCTAGGTCACCCTGCAGGATTATTTGTTTTATTCTTTACAGAAATGTGGGAGCGTTTTTCCTATTATGGAATGCGGGCATTACTAGTTATGTTTTTTACAGCATCTATAACTGATGGCGGTTGGGGGTGGCCAAGAGAACATGCTTTTGCAATATTTGGCACTTACACATCTTTAGTTTATCTATCTACTCTTTTAGGCGGATATTTTGCCGATAAAATTATTGGTTTTAGATATGCTGTTTTGGTAGGAGCTCTATTAATGACTTTAGGACATGCATCTATGGCATTAGAAACCCCGTTTTTCATTTATTTCGGATTAGGGTTGTTGGTTTTTGGAAGTGGTTTTTTTAAACCAAATATGACCTCAATTATTTCTGAAATGTATATCGATAAGCCAGAAAAAAAGGATGGTGCTTATACTATTTTTTATATGGGTGTAAATGCAGGTGCTTTTTTAGGAATTTTATTGTGTGGATATTTTGGTGAAAAAGTAGGTTGGTCTTGGGGCTTTGGTTTGGCTGGATTTTTTATGTTTTTCGGATTGTTACAATTTTGGAAAGCACAGGATATCTTTGGTAATATAGGATTAAAACCAATCAAAATCAATGCCTTAGAAGAGGTTAAGTTAAAAGAAGGAGAACCGAAATTAAACCCTTTCACAACTATTCAATTGGTTTTAATTGCAGTTTCAGCAACTTTAGGGTTAGCATGGATATTAAATGACCCTGTTGCTAAAATATCAGATGGTAAACACAATCTTTTTGATTTTAATCTTTTTGGTCTTCAAGGTACTAATGTTATAATTTTAACCGCTTTAGCACTTTTTTTAACATTACTTGTTATAAGACTCCCTAAGTATGATAAAATAACAAGAGACAGAATGTTAGCTGTAACATTCTTCGCATTTATCACAATTTTTTTCTGGGCAATTTTTGAACAAGCCCCAAGTTCATTAACCATTTTTGCGAGAGATTATACACAAAGACTGCTTGAAGGTAATGCAGCATTTACCTTCAAAATTGTAAACTCATTAATGACAATTATACCTTTAAGTATTATTACATGGGTATTGTGGTTGTTGTTTAAAAAAACATTCAAAAAATATGCAGTTTCTAATATCATATTAGGGTTTAGTTTTGTAATTATTTGGGCAATTGCAATTTGGATGTTAGCAACAGAATTTCAAAAAGACATTGCTGAAGTTCCAGCATCTTGGTTTGGTGTTTTAAATTCATTATTTATTATTGCCATGGCACCATTATTTTCTAAATGGTGGGAAAGTAAATACAATCCGAATGCCAACATGAAATATGCTATCGGAATGTTTTTATTAGGTTTGGGTATGGCATGTGTTGCTATCGGAGCCGCAGAAATTCCTGCCGGAGCTAAAACAGCTTCTGTAAGTCTAATTTGGCTAGTTTTAGTATACTTTTTTCATACTATGGGAGAATTATGTATTTCACCAGTAGCTCTTTCTTATGTGTCGAAATTGGTACCTGGAAGAATGATTGCTATGATGTTTGGTGTATGGTATCTGGCTGTAGCAATTGGTATGAAATTGGCAGGTGTTTTTGGTGAAGCATCTGAAGGAATTGCTAAAACAGAGGGTTTAAGCTATTTCTTTTGGTTGTTAACGAGTGTAGCTGTTGGTTTGGGTGTTTTTTCAATAATATCATACCCTATTGTCAAAAAACTAATGCATGGTATCAGATAATACTAAAAAAGAATCTCAATCGTTCAATGTAATTAAGGCATAGTCTTTGCGTCTTAGTAAGAAAAGAAATATTTTAAAGATGAAAAAAATAATTGTACTATTACTTATTGTAGGATTTACTTTTACAGGATTTGCCCAAAAAGGCGAAATCAATTGGATGACTATTGAAGAAGCCGTTGCTGCTCAAGAAACAGCACCTCGTAAAATCATGATGGATATGTACACCACTTGGTGTGGCCCATGTAAAATGTTAGATAGAAACACGTTTCATAATGAGGATGTTGCCGATTATGTAAATAAGAATTTTTATGCTGTAAAATTCAATGCTGAGGGTGGAGGAAAAATCACTTATAAGGATAAAGAATACACAAACCCGAATTTTGATGCTTCTAAAAAAGGAAGAAACAGCCAACATCAATTTGCTCAACACTTAAGAGTACAGGCCTATCCGACCATTATTTTTTTAGATGAAAAAGCAGATTTAATTGCTCCAATTCCAGGATATCACGCTCCAAAACAACTCGAATTATTTTTAAAATTTTTTGCGTCAGACAAACACAAAGAAGTGACTACTAAAGAACAATGGGAAGCTTATCAAAAGAGTTTTAAATCAGAGTTTAAAGGATAAATTACTTATTTAGTTAATAAACAGATGAAAAAAATAATTTTAGGAATATTACTAATCTTTTCAATAACTATATTTTCTCAAGAAGTAAAATGGCTAGACAGTTATGAAGAAGCTGCAAAGGTTTCAAAAAAGACAAATAAACCCATCCTTGCTAATTTTACTGGAAGTGATTGGTGTCGATGGTGTAAAGTTTTAGACAGAGAAGTATTTAATACTGACGAATTTAAAACTTGGGCATCAGAAAATGTGGTACTCTTAGAATTAGATTTCCCTAAAAAGAAAAAATTACCTCAAGCTTTACAACTACAAAATTACACACTACAAAAAGCATTTGGTGTAAGAGGGTATCCAACAATTATAGTATTTGAACCTGGAAAAGGAGATAATCCTAAAAAGGATATGGTAGAATTTGGTAGAACTGGTTATATTAAAGGAGGATCAACAAAATGGATTGCAAGTATCGCACCTTCTTTACCAAAGCGATAAAATTATACGAGATAAAATTTTATTTTAAAATACAAACCCGAGTCATTGATTCGGGTTTTTTCTTTACTTTGCAGTCCGTAAAAAAACTACTTTGTGAACTACTTATCTGTTGAAAATATATCAAAATCTTATGGTGAAAGAGTCTTGTTTGAAAACATTTCTTTCGGAATCAATAAAGATCAAAAAATTGCCTTTGTTGCTAAAAACGGCACAGGGAAAACTTCCATTTTAAATATTATAGTTGGTAGAGATAGTTCTGATACAGGACAAGTCGTTTCAAGAAAAGATTTACATATTGCTTATTTGTCTCAAACGGATAATCTCAATTCAGAACAAACTATTGAAGAGGCTATTTTCAGCTCAGATAGTAAGGTCTTGAAAGTAATTCAGCAATATGAAAATGCCTTGAAAAATCCTGAGGATTCTGATGCTTATCAAAAGGCATTTGATTTGATGGATCAACATCAGGCGTGGGATTTCGAAACTCAATACAAACAAATATTATTTAAGTTAAAATTAGAAGATTTAAACTTAAAAGTGTCAAATCTTTCTGGTGGACAACGAAAGCGATTATCTTTAGCAATTATTTTAATCAATAAACCAGATTTATTGATTTTAGATGAGCCTACCAATCATTTAGATTTAGAAATGATTGAATGGTTAGAAAACTATTTTAAAAAGGAGAAAATCACCTTATTTATGGTAACGCATGACAGGTATTTTCTAGAGCGAGTATGTAATGAAATTATTGAGTTAGACCAAGGTAAATTGCATACTTATAAAGGCAATTACTCGTATTATTTAGAAAAGAAGGAAGAACGGATAGCTATTGAACAAACGACGGTTAATAAGGCTAAAAACCTCTTCAAAAAGGAATTAGATTGGATGCGACGTCAGCCGAAAGCACGTACTACCAAATCGAAATCTAGAATAGAAGATTTTTATCAAATAAAAGAAAAAGCAAGTCAACGCCGCGACAACCATGAAGTGCAATTAGAAATTAACATGGAGCGTCTAGGAAGTAAAATTTTAGAGTTGCATAAAATCTCTAAATCTTTTGATGATAAGCTGATTTTAGATCAGTTTGACTATGTTTTTAAACGTGGAGAGCGGATTGGTATTATCGGTAAAAACGGGACGGGGAAATCCACTTTTTTAAACTTGATTACAGAACGAATTGCTATTGATTCAGGTAAAGTTATACCTGGTGAAACCGTCAAATTTGGTTATTATACGCAAAAGGGAATCCATGTTAAAGAAGGACAAAAGGTAATTGAGGTAATTAAAGAATTTGGCGAGTATATTCCTTTGGGTAAAGGGCGAAAATTATCGGCAGGGCACTTGTTAGAACGATTTTTATTCGACAGAAAGAAACAATACGATTTTGTAGAAAAACTTTCTGGTGGAGAGTTGAAACGGCTGTATTTATGTACGGTATTGATTCAAAACCCGAATTTTTTAATTTTAGATGAGCCTACCAACGATTTAGATATCTTGACACTAAATGTGTTAGAGAGTTTCTTGTTAGACTTCCCAGGTAATTTATTGGTGGTTTCTCATGATAGATATTTTATGGATAAAATTGTAGACCATCTATTTGTATTTGAAGACAAAGGTCAAGTCAATATTTTTCCTGGTAATTATTCTGATTACAGAGCCTATGAAGACTCTCAACCCAAAGAAAGTATTAAAAAAGAGAAAGTTGTAGAGGTAATTTCATCTCCAAAGAAAGAACAGCTTTCTTATAATGAAAAGCAAGAATTCAAAACCTTAGAAAATGCAATTTCTAATTTAGAAAAAGAAAAATCTACCATTGAAAAACAATTTGTAAATGACGAGGTTGAATCTGAAAAAATTGCTGAGGTTTCTCAACAATTACAGCAAATTATTGATGCGATAGCCACAAAAGAAGAACGTTGGTTAGAGCTTTCTATGAAAAAGGAAAGCCCCTCCTAACCTCCC
>CAYRZY010000238.1:0-4897 GCA_964428855.1 uncultured Flavobacteriaceae bacterium | reverse complement strand
CAGTTTCGCTATTATTTCTGATATTTACTTGTAAATAATGAACGCCGTAAGGTTTAAAAGTCTCATACCTTTTTTTGTTTTTAGATGTAATAAAACGGTGTCCCGCTCCAATTTGACACCTTTTATAGAACCAAGGCCTGTTCTCTTCAACATTCTTTTCTTCGCTAAAACCAATGTCAATAATAGTGCCTTCAGGAAAATCTCCTTCAATAAAAATGCGTCCTAATTGTATTTCTCCCATATCATAAACCAAGGCTGTTCCTTTTTTATGTGTAGGAATGGTCAACGTATTGGAAATACTATTTTTTTGGCTTAGCGGTGCTGTATAATCTATGGCATGCCATGCAATATCCCTTGCAGGGTGATTTGCCGTTTCGTTTCTGTATTGCTCAGTCCAGTTTTTATCTAGCTTCTTTTTTATTGTTTTTAGGGATTGACTCATGTCTAGCCCATCAATAGTTTTATCCTTTTCAAGGATAGGGCCATAGGTTTTGAAAATTTCTTTTGAATCAGAATTTTTTGTAGACGAAATTACGACCCCTTCTCCGTTAGGAAGCGTCATATAATAATCCCAAGTACCCCAAATAACCAATTGTTTGGTTATAAAAAGATTCCATCCTTTGTTTAATTTGAGTTGGTAGTTTTTTCGATATCGATTTTCTTTTTGATTCTTATTTTCTTCAATTTTCACCCCGTTTAAATAATATTCTCCCCACCATAAGCCAGCAGTAATTTCTTTAGCTTTGGGAGCATAAATATAGGTGTAAGCCAACGCTTTATAGCGAATACTATAATCTTCATGGGTTTCATCAATAACAGGAATTCTAAAAGAATAGATGGTTTCTGTGGTATCTAAGGCATACGCACCCATCAATTCTACGGCTATAATTTCTTTTTGTGTTAAATGCGGAATAATACGAGGGGTTAGCTTTCCCCATAATTCTTGGTTTTTTAGGGCAATAGGTATTTTCCAAGTCCTGGTTGGAGTTCCAATAGCATTCCACCCTGTATCTTTTCTTGTGTCAATATTTTCGATGGCTCCGGTTGCAAAAGAGAGTCGGTCAGCTGTTTGGTCATAACCTTCTGATTTTTTGTAGAGCCAACCTTTTTGAATAGATAAATCAATTGTTTTTTTACCATCTTTAATTTCGCCCCATGCAGTAAAACCACCATTATAGTCAAACAATTGAAAGGTGACCATGCCATTACTCAAAGCTTTTACGGCTATAGTATTTTTCCCTTTATTTAGATACGGAGCAATATCATAAGTGTCATAAGTTGGGTTTTTATGAAAAGTTCTAGCTGGACCAAAACCAATATAGATTTCATTTACGTAAAGTGCATAGCGAGAATCAGCATATAAGTTTATACTTGCTTCGCTTGGTCTTTCAGTTAATGTTACATCTCTTCTAAAATAGACATACTCGTTACGTTCACTGCCTTCAGTATTTGTCCAAACTAGAGGTATGTTTTGTGCATTTAAATCAAAATTCTGTAAAAACAGAACAAAAACAAAAATATGTACTATCGTTTTTAATATTAATGTCTTTTTCAAATCATACTATTTTTGAAAATACATAATGAACTCGTTTAAACTTTTGTTGCTGCCCTTCAAAATAAGACTAAGAGATAGTTTTTTCACTGTCTAGTTTTTAAAAGGTCAGGAATATTCAATAGCTAAACCGACTTATAAAATTAATCTCCCGTAATTTTATTATTGATAAGACTTTTCATACTCAGGCAAGGTTTCTTTGGCTCTTTTTCTAATAAAGTGCCTCAATGCCTCTAACTCATCATCTGAAATATCTGGAAATGAGGGCATGCCCATTTCGTTTTTAGCACCATCCCTGACCACCAAAGCAAATACTTCTTTACTTAGCGGTATGGGAGACGCTCTAAGATCGGGTGCCATTCCACCACTAAACATATTATCACCATGACAAAGAAAACATTTCCAATATTCGTTCATTCCTTTAGTGGCCTTTTCTTCGTTAATTTTAAAATCATCAGGAACAATAGGTTTTGGAAAATGACGAGGAGGTAAAGCGGGCATATCTGCCGTTCCTTCTAAAGAGAACGTAATCAATCTTCTAGTATGTGTATTGTAAGACCATCCTAAATTGTAGGCATCTAATCCTCCACGAGCATAACCTCCGCCAAAGCCAACCAATAGCGAAATGTACTGCCTGCCATTTATTTTATACGTAATTGGCGGAGCAGAAATACCTAAGCCAGCATCAAACTCCCAAACTATTTCACCGGTTTTTGCATTATAAGCTAGTAATTTTCCATCAGACCTACCTTGTAAAACAAGATTGCCACCAGTGGTTAAAATACCAGCATTCCAAAAATCTTTTTGTGGAATTGACCAAACTTTCTTTTGCGTAACAGGATCTATAGCCTCCAAAGAAGATGGATGGTCACTCAATTGTTTATCTGCTGGAGACAAATTTACACCAATCCCCCCAGAAAATTCTTTTGACTCCCAACCTTCATACACTACACCTTCATCTGAATACTTGTCAGCCCTGTGTAACGTAGGAATATAGACTAAGCCAGTTTGCGGACTGTATGCCATGGCATGCCAACTATGACCTCCCCAAGAATCTGGTGCAATATCTATTGGCCTTTTATCATATCTTGCTCCGTCTACCAATACGGGTTTACCAGTTTTTAAATCTATATGCGATGCCCATGTTACTTCTGTAAAAGGCTCTGCAGAAATCAGTTTACCCGTTTTCCGATTGATTACGTAAAAGAAACCATTTTTTGGAGCATGTAAAATAGCTTTTACATCTTCACCCTTGATTTTTAAATCGGCCAGAACAATATCCATAGTAGAATTGTAATCCCAAGCCTCACCCGGTGTAGTCTGGTAATGCCATAAATATTCTCCAGTATCAGGTTTTACGGCAACTATAGAACATAAAAATAGATTGTCATCAACCTTAGGGCTTCTAATTCTAGCATTCCATGGCCCTCCATTTCCTGTACCGAAATACAGTACGTCAAGTTCTTCATCATAAGTAAATCCGTGCCAAGCATTTCCTCCTCCTCCATTTTTCCACCATTCACCATTCCAAGTTTTTGCTGCCATTTCCATCGCTTCATTTTCAAATCCATCAGCAGGATTTCCTGGAACAACATAAAATTTCCATAATTCTTTTCCTGTTTCAGCATCATAACACGTAACGAAACCTCTAGCAGGGCCTGCTTCTGACCCTCCATTACCTATCAAAACTTTACCTTTAAATGCTTTGGGTGCTCCTGTAATATTCAACGATCTATTAGGGTCAAAAGTAACCGCTGTCCATATTTCTTTCCCAGTTTTTGCATCAATACCAATCAATCTACCATCCCATGTAGCCGTGAAAATTTTCCCTTCATAAAAAGAAATACCTCTACTGTGCGCCCAACCTACCTGTCGTTTTCCTTTAATGGCATCTCTTACTTTCGGGTCAAAACTCCACAAGATCTTACCAGAAACAGCATCTACTGCTCTAATAATATTCATGGTACCCGTAAAGTACATAACACCATTAACTACCAGTGGCGTGGATACTAAACCAACATCATTGGGCAGATCCAAAAACCAATCTACTTTTAAATTGGCAACGTTGCTCACATTTACATCCTCTATAGGACTAAATCGTCTTTCGTTGTGAGTTCTTCCGTAAGCAAGCCAATCAGAAGTTTGACTTTCATCAGCAATTGCTTTATCATCAATTACCTTGTCATGCTTTTTTTCTTTTTTCTCACATGAAGTGATAAAAATAATACTTGCTAGTACTGGAAGTATATTCTTGATTAAATTGCTTTTCATATAAAATAAGTTTTCATAGATAATAAATACTAATTTAAAATAGCTGTAGGTCATTAGTACCCGGTATTAATGCTATTTCTTTTTTATTCCATTTAAACACTCCCGTAATTCCTTTTGGAAGTGTGACTTGTCCATTAAGCCTTCCTTTATTATCTAAACTTAGGTTTATAGAAATGTTTCCGTTAACAGTTGGATAATTCGTTTTTAAACTTTTTAACTCGCCTAAATTCGGTGCGATTTCTACTGTTTTAAACCCTGCCCCGGTAGCTTTGATTCCCGCTACAAAATTGAAATAAAAATACACAGGATGTGCCGTCCAAGGGTGAATTTCAGAACGTGGATGTTGTTCAATTCTCTTTTCTGGTGTACCAGACATTCCCATGTTTATAATATCCTTCCAAGGTTGTAATTCTTTGGTGAAATCGCCAACTTTAGTTTTTTCCATGGCTTCAAAAAGATAGAAAAGGTAGAAAAGATTAGCTACACTATCAAAATGCGTATTGTCATCTAGCATAGTTTGCATTAAAGCTTTGTTTTCTTCTTCAGAATGTGCACCGCACAATACCGCCAAAACACTAGCACGTTGGTCATAAAATGTTTTTTCTGGGTCGTCAGCATAAATACCTTTGGCAGTATCAAAACATAATTTTCTAGTGATTTCTGCATATTTTATTCCTTGATCGCGATATACTTTAGCTTTTGCACGATAGCCTAACCAATCCATAATATTAGCTGCGTTTTGAAGTGTATACGAATAATTAAGTGTCAAAATAGCCGAATTTCCATCTTTGTTCACCTCAGAATTTCCGCCTTTAGGCAAGTACCAGTCAATAAACATTTGATATTCTGAATCTCCAACCAATCCATTCTCATTAATAAGCGATTCGTAATAATCAAATACCTCTTGAATTTCTCCTATATATGATTCAATCAATTTTTTATCGCCTTCAAGCATCATTAAGTCGTGTAACATATCAATCCACATTAGTGAATATGTTGGGTGTACAAATGTGGCTTTTAGCGGATAACAACTCGTAATATTACCATCTGGCAAACGAGAATTGTTAAACTGTT
>CAYRZY010000237.1:0-4901 GCA_964428855.1 uncultured Flavobacteriaceae bacterium | reverse complement strand
TTTACTGATTTAAAAGAAAATAAATTAGAATTTAAAACCAATGTCAATTTTCCAAGTACAGGTACTTATCGAGTGTCTATACAACAAGCCATGCGTAAAAGTGGAGATGTAAACGGTCTTGAAACATTAGTAGGGGTTACTGATGTTGGGTTGCAAATTGAAAAAATGAATACGAATGACTAAGAAAAAATCAGAGAATACAGCATTTAAGAAAATAACAAAATGGCTTTGGATTACTTTTATAGGCGGTTTTGTGTTATTGAGCCTCATATTTCTATTAGGATCTTTAGGTGTTTTTGGAGCATTACCAACATTTGAAGATTTAGAAAATCCGGAAAATAATTTAGCAACAGAAGTTATTTCTATTGATGGGAAAACCTTAGGTAAATATTATAAAGAGAATAGAACGCCAATTAGGTATAAGGATCTCCCAGAAAATTTAGTAAAAGCATTGGTTGCTACTGAAGATGTTCGTTTTTATGAGCATTCAGGTATAGATTTTTACGGTACAGCTAGGGCTGTTATCAAATTAGGTAGAGATGGTGGTGCCAGTACGGTTACACAACAATTGGCAAAATTACTTTTTCATGGCGAAGGCTCAAAAAATTTACCAAGCAGATTAATGCAAAAAGTAAAAGAGTGGATTATTGCCATCCGTTTAGAAAGACAATATTCCAAACAAGAAATAATTACCATGTATTTTAACAAACAAGGTTTCTTGTTTAATGCAGTAGGTATTCGTTCTGCGGCTCGTATCTATTTTGGCAAAGAGCCTAAAGAATTAAAAATGGAAGAAGCTGCTGTATTGGTAGCAATGCTTAAAAACCCTAGACAATACAATCCTCATAGAGAAATTTCAAAAGCTAAATCATTACTTCGTAGAAATGTAGTGTTGAAACAATTGGAAAGAAATGGTGATATTACGATGAGTCAAAAAGATTCTCTACAAAAATTACCAATGGTGCTAGATTTCACTCCAGAAGATACTGGTTATGGTGCTGCTACCTATTTTAGAGAATATTTAAGAAGCTTTTTAAAGGGTTGGGTAAAAGACAATAAGAAGCCTGATGGCTCTGAATATAATATTTATAGAGACGGATTAAAAATTCATGTAACCTTAGATTCTCGTATGCAAAAGTATGCAGAAGAAGCTATGGAAGAACATATGTCAAACCTACAACGTGTGTTTTTTAAAGTACAAAAAAAGAATAAAAATGCTCCGTTTTACGAATTGACAAAAAAGGAAGTGAAAAGATCTTTGACCTCTGCAATGAAACGTTCTAACCGTTACAAACGGATGAAAAAACAAGGTGTTTCTGAAGCTAAGATTGAAAAATCATTTGAAGAAAAAACAAAAATGCGTATTTTTTCTTGGAAAGGAGAAATAGATACTATTATGACTCCTCTAGATTCTATCAGGTATTACAAACACTTTTTACAAGCAGGGTTGCTTTCCGTTGAAGCTCAAACAGGTCATGTGAAAGCTTGGGTAGGCGGTATCAATTACAAACATTTTCAATACGATCATGTAAAACAGGGCAAGCGTCAGGTAGGTTCAACCTTTAAACCTTTTGTATATGCAACGGCTATCAACCAATTACAATTGTCACCTTGTGAAGAATTGTCAAATACCATTTGGACAATCCCACAAGGAAAATACGGTTTAACAAAAGATTGGGCTCCAGCAAATTCTGACCATAAATATGGCGGATTTAAAACATTAAAAAATGCCTTAGCAACCTCTACAAACGTAGTTACAGCCCAATTGATAGATAGAACCACTCCTGAGAATGTAGTGAAATTGGCAAAAAATTTAGGAATAGAAAGTGATATTATACCAGTGCCTTCTATTGCTTTGGGTACAGTTGATTTAACACTGTATGAAATGGCAGGTGCTTATAACACATTTCCAAGTAAAGGAATGTATGTAAAACCAATGATGATACTACGTATTGAAGATAAAAACGGAACGGTTTTATCTAATTTCACACCTAAAACTAAAGAAGTATTGAGTGAAGAAGCTGCTTATACAGTTGTAAATTTACTAGAAGGAGTTACACAATATGGTTCTGGTGCTCGCTTACGCGGATGGACTAGAAACCCAGATAGTATCGTAACTGGACATCCATACAATTTCAAGAATGCAATTGCAGGTAAAACAGGTACTACACAAAACCAATCTGATGGTTGGTTTATGGGCTTTGTTCCAAATTTAACAACTGGAGTTTGGGTTGGTGGTGAGGACAGAGCAGTACATTTTCCAGGTATTGGTAGAGGACAAGGTGCTTCAATGGCATTGCCAATGTGGGCATTATATATGAAAAAATGTTATGCGAATGAAGATTTGAAAATTAGCAAAAAAGCATTTAGTAAACCTGCAAATATGAAGATTGAATTAGACTGTGAAAAATACCAACAAAACAGTGTTGAAAATGACAGTACCGCTGTAGATGATTCTGATTTTTTCTAAATTTTTATACTATTGAAAGCCGCTTGGACACCAAATAAAGATTGTATTAAGCAAAGCAACATTTTTAAAATGATGCAAAAGCATGGTTTTAATACTTATATTGATTTTTGGAAATGGTCAATTGAACATAAAAATGAATTTTGGTCAGAAACCATTGACAATTTAGAAATTAAACTTTCAAAACCTTTTTCTACTGTTTTAGACCTTTCTAAAGGCGTTGAAGAACCACAATGGCTTAAAGATGCCCAATTAAATATTGTAGATAGTTGTTTTCAAAATGATACTGAGGCTATTACTATTGTTTATCAAGAAGAAAACAGAAGTCTTCAAAAAGTCACTCAAAATCAATTACTAGTTTTAGTCAATAAAATTGCCAATAGTTTCCATAATTTTGGACTGAGTAAAGGCGATAAAATTGCCATTGATATGGCAATGACTTTAGAAGCAGTTGCCATCTATTTGGCAGCGATAAAAGCAGGGATTGTAGTTGCGACCATAGCTGACAGTTTTACTCCAAATGAAATTTCTGTTCGACTGAAAATCACAAACCCTAAATTAGTCTTTACACAAAATGTATTATTAAGAGCGGGTAAAACATTACCATTATATGAAAAAGTAATAGCAGCCAATGCTCCTAAAACGATAGTTGTTAAAGTTTCTGACCAACAAATTAAACTTAGAGATCATGATATTTATTGGACTGATTTCTTATCAAAGAATAGATCTTTTAAAAGTGTAGCTCAACATCCTGATGATACCATTACAGTTTTGTTTTCTTCGGGAACTACAGGTGAACCGAAAGCAATTCCGTGGACACATACTACACCAATAAAAAGTGCTTCAGACGGCTATTATCATCATAATATTCAAAAAAATGACGTCGTTTGTTGGCCTACCAACTTAGGTTGGATGATGGGTCCTTGGCTTATTTTTGCAACCTTAATCAATAAAGGAACGATAGCCTTGTATTACGGAGCACCGTTAGATAGAGCGTTTGGTGAGTTTGTTCAAAATGCGAAGATAAATATGTTGGGTATCGTACCGAGTATTGTAAAACATTGGAAAAAAACACAATGCAATGAAAATTTAGATTGGAATGCTATCAAGTGTTTTAGTTCTACAGGCGAAGTTTCTAATCCCACAGAAATGGAATATTTGATGCAACTGGCAAATAATAAACCTGTAATTGAATATTGTGGAGGTACAGAAATTGGCGGTGCTTATGTGACGAGTACTGTAATTCAACCTAATATTGCCAGTACATTTTCTACCCAAGCTTTAGGTGGTGAATTCGTTTTGTTAGACGATGAAAATAAATTATCCGATAAAGGGGAATTGTTTTTAATTCCGCCTATAATGGGATTATCAAATTCGCTTTTAAACAGAAATCATCACGAAGTGTATTTTAAAGATACACCAAGCTATAAAGGTCAAAAACTTCGTCGTCATGGCGATCAATTATTGCGTTTAGAAAATGGCTATTATAAAGCTCAAGGACGTGTAGATGATGCCATGAATTTAGGTGGAATCAAAGTAAGTTCTGTGCAAATAGAACTACTAATCAATCAATTAGACTTTATAAAAGAATCAGCAGCTGTTGCTGTTTCTCCTACGGGAGGAGGAGCAAGTTTATTGGTGATTTATTATGTAGAGAGTATATCTAAAATACCAAAGAACGAAAGATTAAAAGCTACAAATAGTAGTATTAAAACAGACTTAAATCCGCTTTTTAAAGTAACTGAATTGATAGAAATCGAAGCATTACCTAGAACAGCATCAGGCAAAGTAATGCGAAGAAAATTGAGGGATTTATTTGAAAGTTAATAAATGTCACGTAAAACAATACGCTAAGTACGCAAAGAATAATTATGACAGAAAATGATATTTCATATAAAATTATTGGAGCAGCTATTGAAATCCATAAAATAATAGGTCCAGGCTTATTAGAATCAGCTTATGAAAATGCCTTAGCTTATGAATTAAGAGAAATGGGTTTTGATGTTGTACAGCAAAAAGCAATGCCTTTTATATATAAAGAAGTCCGACAAGATGTTGGTTATAGAATTGATTTAATGATAAATAATAAAGTTATTATTGAAGTAAAATCTATTGAAAATGTTGCACCAGTTCATTTTGCTCAAACGTTAACATATTTAAGACTATCTAATTTAAAACTTGCTTTATTGATTAATTTTAACAGCAAAATATTAAAAGACGACATTCATAGAATTGTAAATAATTTGTAATAAATATCTATTCCTTGAATAGAAATCTTTGCGACCTTTGCGTGAAAATTCTTCGCGATCTTTGCGTGAAATAATTAAACTAAAATAATATGAACATTATATCTTACAATGTAAACGGTATTAGAGCCGCATTAAAAAAAGGATTTTTAGAATGGTTACAAGCAGCGAACCCTGATGTAATTTGT
>CAYRZY010000236.1:0-4934 GCA_964428855.1 uncultured Flavobacteriaceae bacterium | reverse complement strand
AATTCCTTGAGGTTCTGCCTCGAGGATACCTGCCAGCCGCAGGCAGAGTTCGTTTTAAGAAATTATTTATTTTTAAAAGCTATATAGTTATCATTTCAGACAATACTATAGCTCCAGGAAAAGATTTTTTAATATCCTCTAAAGCTCTATCAGCCTCAAGTCTAGTTTTGTAATTACCAACCCTCACTTTCCAGTCAGGTGGAAAATTTTGAATTTTTATAAATGGTTTAGAAAAAATTGACCTGAATTTATCACGAGTTTTATAAGCTCCTTTTTCACTGCCAAAAAATATCTGTATTCTAAAACCTTTGACTTTGGTTAAAGACTTGTTGTAAGCTTTCTTTTTAGCTATTGTTTGTTTGATGCTCTCACTACTTTGAATGGTTAAAGAACCTTCTTCTTGTGCAGACACATATGTTGATCCGATAAGGATGAAAGTTAGAAAAATAAAACTGTATTTGTTTAATAATGATTTCATTAGATATTTTAATTTTGGCAAAGTTATAATTTTGTTTTTAGCTTTAGCACGTTATTTATTATTTAGAATCGTTATAAACTACATTTAACATTATTTTTAGATTTTACATTTGCTTAATAAATACTATTTTTGTCAAATCTTTTGATGAAAATTGTATTTCATTTTATCAATAGAAAAAATCGTACCAAACAAGAAAGATAATATACTTTATAATATGAAAAGTGTGAATCAACACAGTAAACCCTTAAGATTATTCCTTTCAAGTCTTATTTTTATTCTACTTTTTACCATGCAGCTATTCGCTCAGGATGGCAATGCTGAAAAGGGTAAAAAATTATTCAATGCTAATTGTGCATCTTGCCATAAGCTTGACGCTAGATTAGTGGGGCCTCCTTTAAAAGGAATTACAGAGAAAAGAACAAAAGAATGGCTTTTTTCATGGATTAAGGATAGTAAGTCTTTGATAGAAAGTGGAGATGCAGATGCAATTGCCATTTTTGAAGAATATAATAAAATACCAATGACAGGTTATTCTGATTTTTCTGATCAAGAACTAGCAGATATTTTAGCCTATACAGATGATAAGCCAGTTGAGAAATCAGCAGCAAATACAGGTGCAGCAACTGCAGCTTCGTTAGGAATTGATTCTTTACAGGTTGTAACTGGTAAAAAAATATTTGATGCCAATTGTGCATCTTGCCATAAGCTAGATAAATCATTTGTAGGACCAGCTTTAGGAGGTGTGTCTGATAGACGTTCTGGTGATTGGTTGAAATCATGGATTAAAGATAATGGTGCTTTAAGAGCAAGTGGAGATGCAGATGCAATCGCAATTTTTGATGAATATAAAGGAGCTCCAATGACAGCATTTCCTCAATTAAAGGATGCAGATATTGAAGCTTTATTAGCATATACTTCTTATGCGAGTATATTAGAAGCAAAAACAAGTGCAAGTGGTACTGAGGTTAGTAATGTAGCTGAGGTTGAGTCTATTCCTTGGGCAACATACTTAGTGTTGTTAGTAGTTGTGTTATTTGCAATTTGGGTGTATTTCATGAGTGAAAACGGATTCCTAAAACTAATGATGACCATTGCAATATTAATTGCTTCAGGTTACTTTTTGTATGCTTGGTTAATGGGTATTGGTGTAGATCAAGGCTATAAACCAATTCAACCTATAGCTTTTTCACATAAAATACATGCTGGTGATAATAAGATAGATTGTCAATATTGTCATTCAAATGCAAAACATAGTAAATTATCAGGAATCCCTTCTGTTAATGTATGTATGAACTGTCATAAAAGTATTGCAGAATATACAGGACCCGTTACAGAAGAAAAAGACAAAGCTTTTTATGATGGTGAAATTCAAAAAATATATGACGCTATAGGTTGGGATAAAGAAAAGCTAACTTATATAAAAGGATACGAACAAAAGCCAATTGAATGGGTGCGTATTCATAGTTTACCAGATTTCGCTTATTACAATCACTCACAACACGTTACTGTAGCAGGATTAGAATGTCAAACTTGTCATGGACCTGTTGAAGAAATGGATGAGGTTGAGCAATTTGCTCCATTAACTATGGGATGGTGTATTGAATGTCATAAAAAGACAGACCTGAAAGTAGAAAGTAATGGGTACTATGCTAAAATTCACGAACAGTTATCTAAAAAATACGGTGTAGAGAAAGTTACAGTGGCTCAAATGGGAGGTAGAGAATGTGGTAAGTGTCACTACTAAAATTCATGAATTTTGGTTTTGAGAATAAAAAGGAAATTATAAAATATATAAAGTGAATTGGTCTACTGAGTTGTAAAATTTAATAACCAAATAACTGAAAATTAATAACTGAATAAAGAATGGCATCAAACAAAAAATACTGGAAAAGTGTTGAAGAGCTTGACGAAAATAGCTCTATTGTTGAAAAGCTAAGACAAAATGAATTTGCTGAAGATTTACCTACTGATCAATTTCTTGGAGATAAAGAAACATTAGAATCTTCTTCAACTTCACGAAGAGACTTTTTGAAATATGTAGGCTTTACAACCGCAGCTGCTTCATTGGCAGCTTGTGAAGGTCCAGTGGTAAAATCGATTCCTTATGTTATAAAACCAAATGAAGTTACACCTGGTGTGGCAGATTATTATGCAACTTCAATTGCAGATGGTTATGATTTTGCTAATGTTTTAGTAAAAGTAAGAGAAGGTCGTCCAATAAAAATTGAGCCAAATAAATTAGCAAAAACCAGTGGTACCACAAATGCTAGAGTACAAGCATCTGTATTATCATTATATGATAACAATCGTTTACAGAACCCAAGAGTTAAAGGAAAGCCTGTAAATTGGACTACTTTTGAAAAAGGTCTTGCTTCAAAATTAAACGAATTAAAAGCAAATGGAGAAACTATTGTTTTCTTAACAGGAACAACAGCAAGTCCAACTACAAATAAACTAATACAAGAATATAAAGCTACGTATGCAAATGCAACGCATATCACTTATGATGCTGTTTCAGAATCAGGTGCTTTAGATGCTTTTCAAGCCATGTATGGTGAAAGAGCTTTGCCAGATTACGATTTTAGCAAAGCTGATGTTATTGTTTCAATAGATGCAGATTTCTTAGCAGATTGGCAAGGTGGAGGTTTTGAAGTAGGTTATGCAAAAGGTCGCGTGCCAAATCATGGTAAAATGTCACGTCACGTTCAGTTTGAGTCTAATATGTCTTTAACAGGAGCAAATGCTGATAAGCGTTTCATGATAAAACCATCTGAACAAGCTCAGGTATTATTGAACATTTACAAGGCGATAACTGGTAATGGAGCTGCTAAAAAGACTTCTGTCGATGCAGGAATTCAAAAAGTTGTAAAACAATTAAAAGCTGCAGGTTCTAATGCTGTTGTGGTAACAGGACTGCAAGATAAAAATGCACAATTAGTTGCATTAGCAATAAATAAAGCAATTCAAAGTAAAGCTGTAGACACAGCTTCTCCTAGATATGTAAGAAGTGGTAGTGATGCGAAAGTAGCACAATTAGTGGCTGATATGAAAGCAGGTAAAGTTGGTGCTTTATTAACTGTTGACACCAACCCTGCTTATTCAATAGCTGGTTTTGCAGAGGCAATGAAAAAAGTAAAACTTTCAGTAGCATTTGCAATGACTGAAGACGAGACCGCTTCAGCTTCACAATATGTTGCTGCAACACCTCATTACTTAGAATCTTGGGGAGATGTCAATATCAAAAAAGGTCAATTCGGATTGGTACAACCAACTATTAAACCCTTATTTAATACACGTCAATTTCAAGATGTACTATTAAATTTGATGGGCAGTAGTCAATCTTATTATGACTATGTAAAAGGTTACTGGAACAGTACAATTTTAAGAGGTAAATCTTGGAATAAAGCATTACATGATGGACTTACAACAAGAGCTGTTGCTTCTGTAGTTGCAACTCCTGTTAGTGTAGATGAAACCGTTGAAAGTAAAATAAATAGTGTGAGTGCTGCATCAGCATTAGCAGCCTCAATAAAAGGATCAAAGTTAGAATTATCATTATATACTAAAGTAAGTATGGGTGATGGTTTAATGGCAAACAATCCTTGGTTACAAGAATTGCCAGATCCTATTACAAGAACAACTTGGGACAACTACTTATTAATTTCAAGAGTAGATGCAGAAGCCAATGATTTGAAAAATTGGACAGTTTCTGACGGAGCCTTAAATGGCGATAAAGTTAATGTAACCGTTAACGGAGTAACTGTTGAGAATGTACCTGTTTATATACAACCAGGTCAAACCCCAGGAAGTGTAGGCTTGGCATTAGGTTATGGTAGGTCTAAAGGTGTTAACGCAAATATGAATATTGGTGTTAACGCGTATCCTTTATATCAAAATTTCAATACAAACCAAGCGGTGAGTATTCAAAAAGTTGAAGGTGAGCATGAGTTTGCTTGTGTGCAGTTGCATCATACCATCATGGGGAGAGAAGAAGAAATCACGAAGGAAACTACCTTGGCTGAATTTGTTTCTAAACCAAAGTCAGAGTGGAACACAACTCCTCATGTATCTCAAGATCATTCACTCGTAGGAATTGAAGACATAACATTATGGGAGAAATTTGACGATACTCTTGGCACTAAATTCAATTTATCTATTGATTTAGCAACTTGTACGGGTTGTGCAGCATGTGTAATATCATGTCATGCAGAAAATAATGTAGCTGTAGTTGGTAAAGAAGAAATTAGATTAAGTAGAGATATGCATTGGTTGCGTATTGATAGATACTATACTTCTGATATGTCAGTTGAAAAAGGAAAAGAAGAAGGTATTTATGGTAGTGCTGGCTTTTTTGACGCTCAAGAACAGCCTTCTGACGATCCAGAAGTAGCATTTCAACCTGTAATGTGTCAACATTGTGACCATGCACCTTGTGAAACTGTTTGTCCGGTAGCGG
>CAYRZY010000235.1:0-5004 GCA_964428855.1 uncultured Flavobacteriaceae bacterium | reverse complement strand
TTGACGGGTTAGAGAAATATGATGAACAGATAGATAACAATATAATAAATCTGTGGAAATCGTATGTATTTTTTCTTTTATTAGCAAATATAAATGATGATGGTTTATATACAGAAATAACCAAATTAGCTAAACGTGTTGAAAAACACGGTGGGCAAGTATCCTATAAAAATAATGAAGATGGCACACAATCTCCTTATGAGCTGAATTGTAGTTATATAGACTTACTTAGCCATAATAGTGAAGGTGATAAAATCAGAGTACAGAAAATGATGCTTACTCAAGCTGTAATGTTGACCATACCAGGTATCCCAGGTATTTATTTTCATTCGCTAGTAGGTTCTCAAAATTATAATAAAGGTGTAGAAGAATCTGGTATCAAACGAAGAATAAACAGAGAAAAATTAAGTCTTAATGATTTAGAGAATGAATTAGCTGATTCTAAAAATTTAAGATTTAAAATTTATACAGCCTATAAACAATTACTAAGTATTCGTTCAAAAGAGAAAGTTTTTCATCCATTTGGTGATGCAGAATACCTTACTATTGATAACAATAAACTATTTATCATAAAAAGGTGGTATAGTAATGAAACCATCTATGCTATTTATAATTTTAGCAATACACCAGTACAAGTAAATGCTCTTGTACCAAATGTATATGATTTATTGAATAACACGGAATTAATTGCAAAAATATGGAAAATAGAAGCCTACGGGTTCTATTGGTTCAAGCAAAACTAATTATAATCCATTCCTTCTTACTTTACAATATATGTTTTTTTCTCTTTTCCTACCCCAGTAATAGTCAGTGATTTCCATGCTTTAGGAAGAACAGAATTCTTTTGAATAATCCCTTCTTCTGTAAGATGCAAGCCGCCAAAACCAAATAATACAACCTGAAGCATACCACCAGCTCCTGTTACAAAATAAGGATTATTACTTGTTGCAGCTTCAGATAATGCTCCAAATGGTGGACGTTTATTAGGTTCATAACTATCCTTAAATAGACGAAAAGCATTTTCTGCATTGCCTAACCGAGCATGAATTATTGCAAAAACAGATTTTCCCATGGCAGGACCTTCAGCTGCAAGTTTTGCCTCATAGTATTTTAAATCTTTAAGCAAAGCTTCACCTTGTATTATCTCTAAAGGATAGGACAACAGGTTTACATCTGCTTGTTTAATAATCTCTCCAGCATACTTGCTGTGTTCCATTGTAGTGCCATCAGGGAATTTATGAATTTTAATAAGTTGAGCAACTGTACTCCAGTTTGTATTAGGTTTAATACCTAATTCTTTTGCCGCCAAAACAGCAAATTGTAATGCTGTAATCGCAGATCCATTGGTAAATGCATTATCATCAATATTTTGAGCAAATTCGTTAGCGCCAACTACATGTTTAATTGTATAGCTTCCATCTTTATTTTTGGTAGATCGACTTATCCAATATTCGGCAATCTCTTTAAGCATCGGGTAGCCTTTATCTATCAACCATTGCTTATTTTTAGTTACTCGATAATAATTCCAAAAAGCAATAGCTACATCTGCAGTAATATGATGCTCAAAAGTACCTGTTAATGCCCAAGCTGGAGTTGCTTCTTCTCCTGTATCATCACTTTCCCAAGGAAACATAGCTCCTTTATATCCAAAATTGATTGCTTTTCGTTTGGCAGCATCTAATCTATCAGATCGATAATTCACCAAAGATTTGGCAATGTCCTGATTCAAAACTAAAAGTGGAGGAAACATCCATAATTCGGTATCCCAAAAAATATGACCATTATAACCTTGAGAAGATAGGCCCATTGGCGAAATACTTAAATCTGAATCTCCTCTTGCAAAGGAATATAAATGGTACAAGCCTAAACGTACATCTTGCTGTGATTGTAAATCACCTTCAATAATAACATCTCCTTCCCAGAGCATTTCCCAAAGTGATTTATGTTGTTTTAATAAATCTTCTTTTGGTGTTAATAGATTAAAAATCACAAATCGTTCTGATTCCGTTTGTGGATCAGAGAAATCTTGCGTAGAACACTGTGCAGCAGTCCATGCAAATTCAAGAGATTTTCCTTTTTTTATTTCCTTTTCAAAAGAAACTTGATTGTCATATTCAGAAACTTTGGTATGGGTTAGTTTTGGTCGTTGGTTTTCTTTCCCAGAATTAATAGCATGCCAAATAAAGGTAGCAGAAGTACCAACAGTATGTCTACCTAATCTACTCTTAGCAACAGTTTGCAAAATAGGCATGGTTGTTTCGTTGTCTTTTAAAATTCTAAAAGAACTCATTGGATTTTGATATTCAGCTGGAGTTTCAATTTTACCAGTTACCTTTACTTTAATCTTTTTTGTTGCCTTAATACTAACATCAATATAACCAGCATAGGGTACATTACGAAGAGCATATAATGTATAGGATACTAATGCTTTGTTTTTAAACTTGAATGAAGTAGTAAATTCTGCTTCTTTCATGTTTAGCGTTTGTTTCCAATCACTAATATTTGTATTGGTTATTCTTTCTCCATCAATTTCAATTTCAAGATTTCCAAAATTCATTCCGAGTAGAATTTTACTAACGCCTAAAGAATCAGCCTTATCATAAACATTATTTAAAATGATATGTTCTACCTCAAAAGGTTTTTCTGAGGGTAAAATACCAATACGACCATTGGCAACTACGATACCAGTATAATTTTCAGTATTGGTAGTTGTAATGTTCCATCCATCATGTTGAGCAACGGTGGTTAGAGATACTAAGAATAAAATTGTGATTATTATATTTTTCATTGGGTTTGTTTTATTGTTCACTTAATAATTTTAATAAAACGCCATTAGTCCATCCGAAACCATCTTGTACAGGGTATTCTCCACCGCCAGCTTTTAAGCTAAGATCGTAGACATTATATTTTTCAACCATTTTTCCTGTATTTTTATAGACCTTGGTGTTGAGTGCAATCCACCGTTTTTTAATTTCTTCTGCTAGTTGATTTTGCTGATAATTACGAAGTCCTTTAATAGCCATCCATTGTAATGGAGCCCATCCATTTGGAGCATCCCACTGTTCTTTGGTATTACTTAGTGTAGTTGCTAAGCCACCAGATTGTAAAAAATCAGATTTAATTTTTTTGGCTACCTCTTTTGCTATTTCAAGGTTAGAAATTTTAAAAAACAAAGGTGCTATTCCCGCCAAAGAATAAATAGCAGTCTGTTCTTTCTTTACAAAATCATAATCAAAATAAAAGCCTTTAGTTTCATTCCAACAATGCTTTTGTATAGCATTGGCTCGTACTTCTGCTTTTTGATTATAAATTGCTGTTTTTTCAGAATTACCAATAGAACGATACGATTTTTCTAACATTTTTTCTAGATGATGCAATAAGCTATTAAGATCAATGGGTATAATCTCTGTAGTATGGATGGTTGCTAATGTTTTGCCGTCTCTAAACCAACGACTACTAAAATCCCATCCAGATTCTGCACCAGCTTTAATGTCGCGATACACATCTTTTGCAGGTCGGTTATTTTCTTTAGCAATTTCTACATCTTCTTTATATGATTCTGGTCTTGGTGTCGGTTTATCATCCCAATATCTATTGAGTATTGAACCATCCTCAAGGCGAACCACACGTCTGTGACTAAAATTTTCTACAGTTAATTTCTCACTACCATCCATCCAAAAGGCATATTCTTTTTCTAAGGCTGGGAGATATTTTTTTAACATACTTTTTCCTTTAATATCACAAACCACATCAACAATTAAAGAAAAAAATGGTGGTTGAGAGCGACTCAAATAATAGGTACGATTACCATTGGGTACATGACCAACTGTATTGATTAGATGGGCGAAATTATCTGCCATATTTTCAATCATTTCATATTTATGATCTGCCTGTAAGCCTAAAATGGTAAAGTAACTATCCCAATAATAGATCTCTCCAAACCTACCTCCTGGAACAATATATGACTTAGGCAATGCTAGCAAGCTCCCAACAGTTGTACTATCTGCTTGACGTGTAAGAATTGGCCACAAGGCAGTAATATGTTCTTTAGGACTACGAGCACTATCACTTTTAAAATCAGAACTAAATTGTTTAGGAAGCTCAAAATTTTCTAATACGAACTTTTTTAAATCAAAACCTTTAAGTTCTTTTTGAGTTTGATATTTTTCTAAAATGGCATCCGTAGTAAATTTAGGTGTACAATCTACAAAGGTTTTTGAATCAGGGAAAACATCACCTAATTGGACTGCTATAAATAATTCTCCAAAACGTTCATCTGGACTTAAATGAGATTTAGTTTCAATGGTTTTATTAGTGGTTATTGTTTGGTCTGTATTATCCTTACAGGAGATAATTAACAGGATACTTAAGAATATTATACTATTTTTCATAAATTAAATAAAATTTTCTATTGTTTCTTTTGAAGGCAAAAATTGATTGGTTTTTAATTGTTCTTCCCAATTAAAAACATTTGACTGCATTAAATTTTGCCTGTATTGTGTTGGTGTGATTAGTTTGTTTTTTTTAAAAAGCCGATTAAAGTTAGCAATGTTATTAAAACCAGATTTATAAGCTATTTCACTTATGGAATGGCTTGAGTCTAATAAATACTTAGAAGCATGGCCAAGTCTTAAATCTACCACAAATTGTGTAAAGCTCTTGTTGGTACATTTTTTAAAAAAATGGCCAAAAGCGGAAGGACTCATATTTGATTCATGAGCCAAATCAGTTATTTTTAAATTAGAATTTGTAAAATGAGTTAAAATGTAATTATACATTTTATTTACCCGATCACTTTTATCTTCTTTTCTGATTGAAATTAATCGTTCACTAGCTAAACATCTTTTGTCTTTTGAGATGGAAAGTAAGTGTAATATCTTAAGGAATTCTAATGTACTATCAAAACCTTTTATTAATGTCAAATTTTGAATTTTATCAGCAATCAATTTGAAAGTGTCACCTGTAAATTTAAGCCCTCTTTGTGCATCTTTTAATAAATTTTTA
>CAYRZY010000234.1:0-5007 GCA_964428855.1 uncultured Flavobacteriaceae bacterium | reverse complement strand
TTTTAAATATATATTTGCCCTGAACATTTTGAGACTGTCAAGGTTTCAGTCTATCTTTCGCGAGAAGATATTGTTCTTAAGTCCTTTCTTTTATTAGAAAGGACTTTTTTATACCAATTCATTTTCAAATTTTGGAACTAAATTATTTTCCTCTTGTTCAATCAAGTCTTCAATAAAATAATTTAAATCACTTCTTTGATATTCTTTAGGGAATTGCCTGCCATTAATATAAAGAGCAGGTGTAAAATTGATATTGTTTTTATGACACCACTCTTGTTGTGTTTGCAAAACCGTAGAATAAGAGGTGTCACTTATTTGCCCCCATTTTTTTAACCACATATTTAAATCAGTATCACTTTTATATACTTCATGTAATGCATTCATTATTTCCTTTTCAGATTCAGTAGCATATATTTCTAATAATCTACTAGCAATTTGATTTGAAATATTGTTTGTGTCTTGTGGTACATTAAATAGGATAGTTACATTTACAGTATCTTTATTTTTATTTAAAATCTTCTCTAAATCTGTATGTGTTTCTTTGCAATAATAACAAGACGGGTTGGTAATAATTAAAAGTTGTAGTGGTGTGTTTTTATTGCCTAATGCTATTTCATTAGGGTCAACTAATTCTGAATCAATAAATTGACCCTTACTGTATATCGCATTAAACAAGTCAAAATTCCGCTTAAACTTATGATGTTCTACTTCTAATTTTATAAAATCTTGCTGTTTTTTTAGTAAAGGCTTTACAAACATCCATAGTGATATGGTTAATATAAAGCTAAAAAAAAGTATAAAACTAGAGGTTACATCTAATTCTATACTTGAAATATAGATTTCATTAAAAAATAATGTACAACATTGTAACCAGAGAATTGCTACGATACCTAAGCATAACGGACACCATTTTTTTATAACTTGATATTGATAATATAAAGAATAAAAAGTAACTGGTAGTGCAAGTAAAGTTAGTAAAATAATAGTTGGTGTAGTTATAGCTAAGGTTATAGATGTTAACCATGCCAATGTTAGACCAGCAAAGTATATTAAGCTTATATCACTTAACTTAAAAGAGTTAAAAATTAATGCTCCTTTTGAGTTTAATACTGCGTCGCAGCTTGTAGCTTCAGAGGCTGTACAAATTTTGTCTAAGGTTTTTGATTGAAATCCTAATTCATGTTTTATAATTAATATACTCAAGCCTACCCCTGTTAATGATAGAATAAAATGAAAAGATGAGAATGTGGATGGTTTTGTGTAAAAAAAGATACCTAATACAATTATTCCTGTTAAAAAATAGAAAATATTAAATAGTGACTTGCTATTTATGGAAGTCTTTGAGGGTTTATTATCATCCTTTTCAATTGCAACAATAATCCCACTCCAAATTTCTAAAAACACATCGATAGAAAGGTTATTTTTCTTCTTATCACCATAAACTAATTCAATTGAATTTTCTAGTTGATTGACCAAGACAAATTCTTTTTGATGTTCTGAATTGATATATGCAATAAAATGTTTAGGTAATTGTAAAAGAATCTCACGTTCTTTCGCCACTTCCAATGCTAAATTTTCAATATCAAAATGATTTAATACCCCAGTTATTGAGTGTAGGCTAGGGTAAGAAGGATGGCTTAAAAGTTGTAGCTTAAGTTCCTCAAAATTAAGGTTAAAATTTTCTTTTTTAAGAATGGTTTTTAGTAGATAGAATAAAGAGTCCTTCATAAACAATTAGAGTATATTAGCTTGTGAATTTAGCGATTTGGATATTCTAAAGGTATTAAATTATTGTCAGTCAAAAACTTAATGGGGGTTTTTTTTTATAAGCGGTATTAAAATAATGATAAGTGGTGAAAATTAAAAATAATTCTTAATTTTCAACCATTGTCTTCTTGAGACTGACAAGATTGACCCTGTAGAAAGTATTATATTTCTTGAGCCATTATCATGATAAGATTTGAAATATTTCATGTTTATAAGCTCATTTCTGTTTATTCTTAAAAAATGAAAATAAGATAATTCATTTTCGATTTCTTTTAATGATGTTGAGAAAATTTCAGGTTTTTGCTGATTGAAAAGGTGAATAGATATTAAATATGAATCACAAGAGATATATGTAATGTTTTCAATACTAATTTGCCGAACCTTTTTTGAAGATTTTAAAATTATTGTTTTGTTTTTTTGAAGAGAGTAGTCCATGTTTTTCGAATTTATAAAAAGGGTCTAGCTTTTGTAAAGATACAGGTATTTATTTAATCTATCAAATTCATTTTTCTAAACTACACAAAGTTTGGTGCTATCGAAGTAGTAATTATTAAAATATAAAAGAGCCGTTAAATTTTAAATTTAACGGCTCTTTTAAGGTAATTTATTTAAACTATTTTAGTTATCCCAATCTACTTTCTTAAAAAGTAATTGATCATCTCGTGCTGGTGCACTTGAATTAAATAAATATTCATTTTCAGGATAGAACCATCTTCTAGGTACTGATGCTCCAGTAACAGGTGTCAAATTAGGTATACCTGTTCTTCTCCAATCACTAAATGCTTCAGGTTGTACAAATAAACCAATATATTTTTGAGTCATAATATGATTCATAGTAATATTACCAGCTCCAGGATTAATTGCATTTTGTCCAGCGTAAGCATTATAATCTGCTGTACCTAAACCAAATTCTGTAAAAGATGCCTCAATACCTCTAAGGTAGGCAGCTTGTTTTTCTCCAGCATCAGTTGCTGTTTCAGCAATAATAAATTGTAACTCTCTGTAGGTAATTAAATCTTCTCTCAAATCTGCTACAAGATATGGATGCTCAGCATTAAAAGTTTGGTCTAACACTGCTAATCTAGCATTGTCATTTAAACCAGTCATAATTGCTCTCATTGTTGGGTGAAATTCTATATCACCTAGTCTTGAATCATTAAAGCCAAACCATCCTGCATCATTAAGACCATCACCAGGATATTTATACCCCATATTGTCAGCTCTGCTTGTAAAAGAAAGTTTTGCTTCAACAAGTGCATTTGTATTGTCACCTAGATGTAAATAATATCTAGCTAAAATACCATGTGTTGCTAATTTCCATAGACCTATATCACCTCCATATAATACATCATCTGAATCAGGAGATATTGGGCCAGGTTCACCATCAAACAATACTAAAGCCTCTGTTAACAGCGTTTTTATTGCAGGGTAAATAACAGTAGCTTGATCATCATATGCAGGATTTGAATTTTCATCACCCAAGCCTGCTTCAGTATAAGGAATGTCACCAAATACGTCAGAAGTCATCATCAAAGCATACGCTTCTATAGTTTTAGCAATACCAAGGTAGTGATTTAACTCTCCATCTAAAGCTTGTTGTTTTACAGTTCTTAATTCTACAAACACATTTTCATACATTTGTTGCCATGGAGCATTCGTTCTAACAGGTAATATGTCATATTTATTAAAAGATTCCCATTGTCTCTCAACACCTTCAACTTGTTGAATAAACATATTACTAAAATTAGAATATAAACCACCTTTTGAATCAATAATTGTTAATTCTATAGCAGGTAATGCAGCAGAAATAGCTACAGATTTTGGTTTATTTGGATCTGAGTTGTCATCAGCAAAAAAATCTGTACAAGATTGTGTTGACAATATAATTATAAAAATAATCAGTACGTTTTTAAAAGTTATATTTTTTAATTTCATTTTGTTTTTATTAAAAGTTAAATCCAACCTTGAACATATAAGACTTTGTACTTGGATTGTTAAAATAGTCAAAACCTTGACCGTTTCCATTACCAGTTAAACTAGTTTCAGGATCTACACCATTATAATCGGTATCAATCCATAAGTTTCTACCTGTAAATGTAACATAAGCACTTTCTATTAGGATATTTTTGAATAGATCTTTAGAAAAGTTATAAGAAAGAGATAATTCTCTTAATCTTAACCAGCCTCCGTCATCTACAAATTGTTCACCTACTGATCCGAAACCACCTACGGCAGATGTCCAGTAACTTCTATCTCTAACAATCGGTATGTTGTTTGGAGAACCATCAGGCAACACTCCATCTAATACTATTGGTGTTTCTTCTCTTGTATCAGCTGTAAGTTGTGAGCGACCGAAAAATGATAAAGCCCAAGCAGTACCATTCCATACATCACCACCTTTTTTCCAATCTAATAAAAAGTTTAATGTAAGGTTCTTATAGGTAAAAGAGTTGTTCCATCCTAAAATAAAATCAGGATTAGGATCGCCAATCACACGTTGTGTATTGTCAACAGCTTGATAGCCTGTTGCAGGATCAATAACTATTGCACCACCCGGTATGGATAAGCTAGTGTCAGAAGCTGTCCCAGCTTCTTCTCTTAAATAGGCACCACCCACTATGGCACCGTAAGGTAATCCTTCAACTAAATAGGTTCCAGCAGTACCAAATCCTGCTAAAAATAATCTTTCAATACCAGGAGCTAGGCTTTCTACTATGGTTTCACTTTTACTCCAGTTAATAGTTGTATTCCAATTAAAGTTGTCTGAGACTATTGGTTTTGCACCAAGAGTAATTTCTATACCACTACTGGTCATTACTCCTGCATTTACCCATTTAGAGGTGAAACCAGAGGAAGCAGGTAATGATGCATTTAATATAGCGTCATCTACATCACTTTCAAAATATGCAGCATCAAGTGTTAGTCTATTGCCAAAAAACCTTAAGTCTATACCATACTCTTTAGTTGTAGTAATTTCAGGTTTTAAACTTGCATTTCCTGATAAATTATCTAATTCAAAAGAGGTAATTCCATTTATTGGAAAGGTAATACCATTTCCCCAACCCCCGCCAATACCTGCAACTTCATAACTTGTGGAAGTTGAATAAGAAACTGGAGGTGGAGCACCTACTTTTGCCCAAGAGGCTCTAATTTTACCAAAAGACAAAATTTTATTTTTTGGTAAAACTTCTGTAAATATAAAAGATCCAGAAACTGAAGGATAAAAGAAACTAATATCAT
>CAYRZY010000233.1:0-5060 GCA_964428855.1 uncultured Flavobacteriaceae bacterium | reverse complement strand
TCCGAAAACAGAAGAAAGCACAGAAACCAAACAAGCAGAAGAACATCACCATGAAACTGGTGCCGTGCAACTAAATGATGGCGAAAAATGGAAAGCAAACCTTGAAACTACAGAGGGTATTAAAAAAATGCAAGAGTTAATGAGTACATTTTCAGATAAAGAATCTCCTAAAGCTTACGCCTCTTTAAAAAGAACACTTGAAACAGAGTTTACTATGATTTTTGAAAAATGTACCATGAAAGGTGAATCTCATAATCAATTACACAATTACTTAAAACCGATGTTAGGTCTATTTGACGGACTTTCATCATCTGATTTAGACACCTGCAAAAAAAGTTATGAAACGATAAATACGCATCTATCACACTATGAAAATTATTTTGAATAAAAAATGAATACCTTAAAAAAAATAGCAGCAATTCTTGCCTTGTTTATCGGATTCATGTCTGTTTTTGCAGGGTCAAAAGTATTACTTGGTATTGACACCAAAGACTATGTTATTCTAACATGGTTAGTATCATATAATGTTCTTTTTGGTGTGATTTCCATCTTTGTAGCTTATTTAATCTGGCAAAACAAAGTTCTAGCGAGAAATCTAACATTCTTTATTTTAGCAATGCACTTTCTGGTTTTTATCTATTTAAAATTTATGAGTACTACTGTAGCTACAGAAAGTATTGGAGCCATGCTTTTTAGAACGAGTATTTGGATTGTGATAGTCGTTTTGTCTATACTAATCCCTAAGTATTTTAACAAACATCAACACTAAAAACCTGTGAGTATTAAAATTGAACATATTAGCAAATCATTTAAAGACGTTACTGCCTTAAAAGACATTTCTTTTGAAGTAAAAGAAGGTGAATTGTTTGGCTTAATTGGTCCTGATGGTGCTGGAAAAACCACTTTGTTCAGAATTCTAACTACATTATTAATCGCAGATGAAGGTACGGCAACTGTAGCAGGTTATGATGCTCTTGAAAACTATAAAGATATTAGAAATCATGTAGGCTATATGCCTGGACGCTTTTCATTGTATCAAGATTTAACTGTTGAGGAAAATTTAGAGTTTTTTGCCACCATATTTGGGACAACCATTGAAGAAAACTACGATTTAATTAAAGATATTTATGTTCAAATAGAACCTTTTAAGAAACGTAGAGCTGGTAAATTATCTGGCGGTATGAAGCAAAAACTTGCCTTGTCTTGTGCCTTGATTCACAAACCCAAGGTGCTGTTTTTAGACGAACCAACAACGGGTGTTGACCCTGTTTCTCGTAAAGAATTTTGGGAAATGCTCAAACGCTTACAACAAAAAGGAATTACAATTTTAGTGTCAACTCCCTATATGGATGAAGCGGCATTATGCGATAGAATTGCATTGATTCAAGATGGCAAAATCTTAGAAATTGATACACCTGAAGAAATTATAAAACATTATCCGAAAAAAATATACGATATCAAAGCAGATAAAATGTATGAACTCATTTTGTCTCTCAATGCATATGAACACAATCATAGTGTGTACCCTTTCGGGGAATTTGTGCATTATACAGATCAAAGAGAAAATTTTAACCCAACAGAGTTGATTCAATTTTTAGAAAGCAAAGGTTTGAAAAATATTAGCATAGAGCCAACTGAAACTACTATTGAAGATACCTTTATGGAATTAGCTAGATAGAAAACTCTTGCAAGGTTCTAGAAAAATCTTGCAGGACAGAAACCTAAGACCTCACAGTCCCGAGGCTTCGGGATGAAAACCCGTGAGGTCTGGAAGAATTAAGGATGGGAATATGAAAGAAACAAACGTCATAAAAGCAGAAAGTTTAACCAAAATATTTGGTGATTTTACTGCGGTAAACGCCATCACTTTTGAAGTGAAAAAAGGTGAAATTTTTGGCTTTTTAGGTGCAAATGGTGCTGGTAAAACAACGGCAATGAAAATGTTGATTGGTATCTCTACACCTACTTCGGGCGAAGCTGAAGTCGCTGGGTTTGATGTGTATAAAAATACTGAAAACATCAAAAAAAATATTGGATATATGAGTCAGAAATTTGCCTTGTATGACGATTTAACCGTAAAAGAAAATATCACCTTTTTTGGTGGGATTTATGGCTTATCAAGAACTAAAATCAAAGAAAAAAGAACGGCATTAATTAATGAATTAGGTTTGGAAGAAGTCTCCAACGAATTGGTAAGTTCTTTACCTTTAGGTTGGAAACAAAAATTAGCTTTTTCGGTCGCTTTATTACATGATCCTAAAATTATATTTTTAGATGAACCTACGGGTGGTGTTGACCCGATTACAAGACGGCAGTTTTGGGAAATGATCTATAAAACGGCTCATAATGGAACCACCGTTTTTGTAACCACCCATTATATGGATGAAGCAGAATATTGTGATCGTGTTTCTATTATGGTTGACGGAAAAATTGAAGCTTTAGACACTCCTAAAGAGCTCAAAAAACAGTTCAAAGTAGATAGTATGAATGATGTATTTTTAAAATTAGCGAGAGGGTGATCTGGGCTATGAAAAAGAGATTAGAAAAAAGAGAAAAGAAAAGAGATAGTTAACAATTAAAAAGAAACTTCCTTCCTCCCGATACTTCGGGGTGGGGAGAATGATAGACAGAGTAATAAACTAGAAAAATAAAAATTTAATAAATTAATAATCCTCCCCCTTCGGGGGAGTTAGAGGGGGCGTATGAAACGATTTATAGGATTTATAAAAAAAGAATTTTACCATATCTTTAGAGATAGACGTTCATTGTTTATCCTCTTTGGAATGCCTATTGCTCAAATTATGCTCTTTGGTTTTGCTATAACTAATGAAATTAACAATGTTGATATTGCTATTCTAGACAAATCTAAAGATGCGACTACAAAAGAAATTATCAACAAAATTTCTGCTTCAAAATACTTTAGCAATCAGGAAGCTATTGAAAATGAAGCTGAAATAGAATCCGTTTTTAAAAAGGGAAAAGTAAAAGCAGTACTTATTTTTGAAAATGATTTTAGTAAGAAGTTAATCAAAGAAAACAAAGCAACCATCCAAATTATAACAGATGCAACCGACCCTAATACGGCAAATACTATCAGTAATTTTACCAATTCTATTTTACGGAAGTATCAACAAGAAATTAATAAAGACATCAAAATTGCCTATCAAATTATTCCACAAACACAGATGGCTTATAATGCAGAATTAAAAAGTGTTTTTATGTTTGTACCTGGTGTAATGACTATCATTTTAATGCTAGTCTCTGCCATGATGACCTCTATTTCTATCACCAAAGAAAAAGAGTTAGGTACTATGGAAATTTTATTGGTGTCACCTTTAAAACCTTTTCAGGTAATTATTGGCAAGGTTGTTCCTTATATTTTCTTATCGATAATCAATGCTATTGTTATTATTGTACTCAGTATTTTCATTTTTAAAATGCCTGTACAAGGTAGTTTATTTTTATTAGGGGCAGAAAGTGTTTTATTTATTATTAATGCACTTTCCTTGGGTATTTTAATTTCAACCATTTCAGAAACACAACAAACAGCAATGATGGTTTCCTTAATGGGATTAATGCTGCCTGTGATTTTATTATCAGGTTTTATTTTCCCTATTGCAAGTATGCCTCAACCGCTACAAGTTATTAGTACTGTTATTCCCGCAACGTGGTACATCATCATTTTAAAAGGAATCATGCTGAAAGGAGTTGGGTTAGCAATTTTATGGAAAGAAACATTGATTTTACTAGGAATGACTGTGTTTTTTATAGTATTGAGTATTAAAAAATATAAGATTAGGTTGGAGTAAATCCCCTCCCTAACCCTCCCCGAAGGGGAGGGAATTTGTGGCGTATAAAAATAATAAAATGAGAAATTTAACAATCAACTTTCCCTTTTTGGGGAATTAAAAGGGGGAACATGAAGATAATAGGATACATCATTCAAAAAGAATTCAAGCAAATTTTTAGGAATAAGGCAATGTTGCCGCTTATTTTTATATTGCCTTTAATTCAACTTATCATTCTTTCAAATGCAGCCACATTTGAAGTTAAAAATATTAAATTTTCTTATATCGATCACGATAAAACTTCTTTTTCAAGAGCTCTAATCGATAAATTTGATGCCTCAACATATTTTCTTGTTACTACTGATTTTCCCTCAAGTAAAACAGCAAATGCAGCCATGTTAAAAGGAGAAGTTGATGTTATTTTAGAAATTCCACACGATTTTGAACGCGATTTATTAAAAGAAAAAAGAACCAACCTTTCTATAACCATAAATGCCATTGATGGTGCTGCAGCAGGCATTGAAAATGTCTATATCAGTCAAATTATACAGGGTTTTAATAAAAATGCACAGGTAAATTTAATGCAGCCTTCAGACCTAAAAAATATACCAAAAAGTATTATCAGTATTCCTTCTTTTTGGTATAATAAAACCTTGAATTATAAAACATTTATGGTGCCAGGTATCTTAGTTTTATTGGTAACCATGATTACCTTATTCTTATCTGGAATGAATATCGTTCGTGAAAAAGAGATTGGTACATTAGAACAAATGAATGTAACTCCTATAAAAAAACACCAGTTTATTATTGGTAAATTATTTCCTTTTTGGGTATTGGGCATGATGCTTTTAACTGTTGGATTAATCATTGCTAGAGTACTCTTCAATGTACCAATGCTGGGCAGTTTAGCCTTAATGTATCTCTATACTTCTATTTATATTTTAGTCATTCTAGGTATGGGTCTTTTTATCTCAAATTTTACAGACACTCAACAACAAGCCATGTTTATTGCCTGGTTTTTTGTGGTGATTTTTATTTTAATGAGTGGACTTTTCACACCTATTGAAAGTATGCCTGCATGGGCACAGGTTTTAACAGAATTTAACCCTATAAAATTCTATGTAGAAGTGATGCGAATGGTTATGTTAAAAGGATCTAGCTTCACTGATATTCTGCCTCAGTTTGGAAAAACGGTACTCTACGCAGTTATCATGAACGGATTAGCGGTTTGGAGCTATAAAAAAACAAATTAAAATTATGAAAAAAAACTCT
>CAYRZY010000232.1:0-5061 GCA_964428855.1 uncultured Flavobacteriaceae bacterium | reverse complement strand
CATATGTAAACCATCTTCAATAAACCATTTTTTGCAAGGTTTTCCGTCATTACAAATCATAGGAGAGAATATATCTACAAAAAATCCATTCAATTTTGTGTTTAAATATTCATTAATCATGGTATTAGCTTTTTTCATTTCCAATACTTTTGTCCATCTATTTAAACTAGGTTTGATAGCAATATAATAGACTTTTGTTTCAGGTAGCTTCGCCTTTATCATTCCGTATAGCGTACAAAAATCTCCAAAAACGATTTCAGCTGACTTTCCTGCTTCTATATCATTATCACCAGAATAAATAACTATTTTTTTAGAATGGTATTGTACAATAATTTGATCGAATTTTTCAATCAAATCAATAATTTGAGAACCTCCAAAACCTCTATTTAAAATAGTTGAGTTATTAAAATCTTTAGCAGGAGTTTTCCAAAACCGAATAGAAGAACTTCCTGTAAATAGGATTCCTCCTTGAGCAGGACTCTCTCCATTTAATTTATCAAAAGCATTGATTTCAGCTTCCCATTTGTTATCATATTCTTGTGCATTTAAATTAAATGCAATGAATAGGATTCCGATAAAAATAAATTTTTTCATTTTTTGAAGATAAGTGATAAAAAAACTCCCCCTCGTTTGAGAGGGAGCCTTTAACTAACTCAAATTATTAAAATTGATCTAGCAATTTTAATTTTGTAAATACCAACGTGTTTTATTGATTTTTATTCATACCCAGGATTTTGAGGGTAATTAGGTCCTAAAAGATCTTTTTGTTTTATTGGTATTGGCCAATGTACTAAATAAGGCATCTCTTTAATTAGTTCACGAGGATCTCCACTTGAATAATATTGATTGTAATCATCATTGCCCATATGATCTTCAAGATACTCAAGTAAAACACCCATTCGTTTTAAAGTATACCAACGTTGTCCTTCATAAGCTAATTCTCTTGCTCTTTCGTCTAAAATTGCCTTTTGATCTATAACATCTATTTCTGCTGCATGAGCCCTAGTTCTTACTGCATTTATATATTCTAATGCTTTCCCCATATTACCTGCCATCATATGAGCTTCAGCACCTATTAAATAAGTTTCAGCCAAACGATACACCATAATATTTTTGTTATGACTTCTGTCAGTAGGCTCAGCTTCTTCATCACGGAATTTAAGAATTCCCGGGTTCATTGCTTTATAATATTTCAATTTCTCATTTTTATCAGTACTATTTTGATCATATAAATCAAGTACATCACCAATGTTTTTTCCTGCTGGCAAAGTTGCTACATCGTTATAACGGTATTCTGTAATATAATAACTACTATCATCTCTATCATCATTAGGATCTTCTTTTAACAAGTCTCTTACATAATTGTTTAACATGATAAAACCTGCTCCACTACCTCCATTTTCATCTGACTTTACAACACCTGGAGCTGTAGCATAATTTGCTACCATTTTCCAGTTATGGAAATTGGTAAGTTCACCACCTATAACTTCTCTTTTAAGCTGAATTGCAAAAAGTGTTTCCGATTTACTCAAAGTTCCTTTAAAAACATCTTTAGTATTAGGTTCAAGACTATAACTCCCATCTAGAATCACAGCATCAGCCTGAGCAGCAGCTTCAGCCCAATCTTTTTGCCAAACAGCAACTTTCGCTCTTAAATGGCGTGCAGAAGCTTGTGTCCATCTTCCAAATTCTTCTGTAGTCATTTCTAAATTTGCAATGGCAAAATCAAGATCACTTTTTAATAAATTAAAGATTTCTTCTTCAGAAGATTTATCTGCTGGTTTATCAAATGCATTTTCAGGAGTTGTAGGTTCTGTTTTAATAAAAATATTATTAAATTGTCTATACAAAGCAAAATAAACATGAGCTCTAAAAGCTTTCGCTTCAGCAAGAATTTGATTCTTTCTAGCTTCATCTACTCCTTCTAATGCTTCTGCTGCACTTATTATGGCATTTGCTCTATCCACAATTTTGTATTCATCTCTCCATTGTCTGTCATAACCACCAACAGTTCCGTAATCACCTAAGCTTATTCCCCATCTTAATCTACTGTATAACGATATAGCTCCTGCTCTACCAAAAACTAAATCTGATTTTGAATGAAGTATTAATGATGTAAAAGATGCCGAATGGCGATTTCTATTTAATGTGTATAAGCCAACTACAGCGGTTTCTAAGCCTTCTGGAGTACTGTATAAAAAGTCTACAGAAGTGTCAGATAAAAGTTCATCTTCTAAAAACTCTTCACATGAAGTAAAAAGAAATAGAGCTGCTAGTACCCAAACACTTTTTTTAAGGTTGAATATATTTTTAATGTTTTTCATTTTTAATATTTTTTTAATTAAAATCCTAATTTAACTCCAAATGTAAAACCTTTCGCATCTGGGAAAGCACCTGCTGTTTGTTCAGGGCTATATGATCTAAAATCTGTATTCGTAAATAAGTTTGTTGCTGTACCGTATATTTTAGCACTTTTTAAACCTATTTTTCCAAAAACATCAGTTGGGAAATTATATCCTATAGTCAATGTTCTAAGTCGTGAATAAGATGCATCTCTTACTGCATAAGCTCCAAGATTTGAATGTTGGTCTGTCTTAGGTCTTGGATATTGTGTTGAAGGATTCTCAGGAGTATAATATGGTATTCTTATACCGTTTAAATTCCCTTTGATTGCTTCTCCACCTCCAGCAGCTTCAGAAAAGAAAGGATTAACTTTAGTTGCACCATTTACCATATAAAAATCTGCAAATAATTCAAACCCTTTGTAGTTAAGAGAAGTTGTTAAAGAACCATACCAATCTGGGTCTGTATGGATAAAAACATTATCTCTTGCGTCAATTTTTCTATCACCATTTTGATCAATAACTCTTATATCACCCGCTGCAGGCTCAATATCAAGTACTGTTTTATCATCACCTTCTTGCCAGATGCCATCAAATACTGTAGTCCAAATATTATTAATAGGTTCACCAACAGCTAAACGTCCTCCATTATAAGAAAGTTCAAGAGGGTTTCCTTCATCATCTAACTCTCCAGTCAAAGAAACCACTTCATTGTCATTTGTTGAATATGAAAAACCTATAGACCATTGTAAATCTTCTTTTCTAATAATATTTGTATTCAATGTCGCTTCAAAACCTTTGTTTTGAACTTCACCAATATTAAAACGTGTTACAGAAAATCCTGTAACTCCAGGCACAAATCTATCCAATAAGAAATCATTTGTGTTTGCTTTATAATACTCTAAAGTACCTGTAACAATATTATTAAATAAACCAAAGTCTACTCCCATATTAAATGTAGTGGTAGATTCCCATTTTAAATTTGGATTTGCTAATCTACTTGAAGCCGCAAAACCACCAGTAGTTACACCTCCAAATACATATGGTAATTCATCTGCAATACCTAGAGACTCTAACGATTGAATTCCTTCATTACCTGTAGTACCATAACTAATTCTTAATTTTAATGCATTGATACTTTTGCTATCTTCTAAAAAAGATTCATTATGTATTTTCCAAGCAAAGGCTGCTGCAGGGAAATAACCCCATTTATTATCAGCAGCAAAAACTGATGATGCATCAGCTCTAGCTGTCAATGTAAATAAGTATTTATCAGCAAGATTGTATCTTGCACGACCTAGAAACGAAACTAATCTTCTTCGACTAACATCTCTTACAGGATTTTCTAAAACTGTTGCTATACCATTAAAGCCTAAATTATCATTTGCAAATCCAGATTTGTCAATTTTATTTTCAGTAGTACCTCTTTGGTTTACTGCGTGTACAAATGTGAAATCTAATTTATTGTTGTCATTTATTGTTGGGGTGTAATTGATAATGTTTTCTATCAAATACTCCTTATACAATTTAGTACCTATAGTTGCAGCTCCATCAACATTTTTCCCTCTTGAGTGCAAACTTGAACGGTAAATCCCTTGTTCTGCATTTCTATTTCTTGAAAACGTATTTAACTTATAAGATAAACTTGGTGTTAAATTATACGTAGCTGTAAGGTTAATATCTGTAAGGTTTGTCTTTACCTCATTTACAGATTCTCTAATATTTAATAAGGGGTTGGTTTGAAAATGTGACTCACCAAGAGGTTTTTCAATCAATTCTCCATTTGCATCAAAAACCTTAGCTAAAGGAGATATGTTGATAAAACCTATACTATTACTTTCTAGGTCTTGATTACTTTTTTGAAAGTTTATATTAGCCTGAAAACTTAATTTGTCATTAATTTTTTGATCTACATTCAATTTAAAAATTCCTCTTTCAAAACCAGAACCAGGTATCAAACCATCTTGTGTAGTATAATTTATACTAGAATATACTTTGGTAGATTCTGTACCACCAGAAACACTTAAAGAGTGACTTTGTAAATTTGCATTTTCTAATATTAAATCTTCCCAATTTATATAATTCTTATTTGCAAGTGCTTCCAATTCAAATTCACTGAAAAAAACATCATCATTTAAAAACTCACCCGTATCTCTATCTCTGTTAGCTTCTCTTTTTAAACCCGCAAATTCTTCTGCACTAAATAAATCAAAATTCTTAGTTAAACGTTGAGAAGTTGTATAACCGTGATAATTAATATTTAATTTTCCTTCTTTACCTCTTTTCGTGGTAATTAAAATAACTCCATTTGCAGCTCTTGCACCATAAATAGCAGTTGCAGAGGCATCTTTTAATACTTCAATTGAAGCTACATCATCTGCGGCTACATCATTAATATCATCATAAGGTATTCCATCGACTATAATTAATGGGTCATTACCTACTAAAGAAACTTTACCACGAATTAAAATATTAGAATTACCACCTGGTCTCGCATCCGTTAAGTTGATTTGTACCCCAGCGGCTCTACCACGAAGCATTTCTGCAACATTTGTTGTAGGTATTGCTGTAGCTTCTTCTAAATCGATACTTGTTACCGAACCAACGATGTCACTTTTTCTTTGTGTACCATAACCTACTACCACTACTTCATCCAATGCATTAGCATCTACTTGTAATGAAATAGTAAGATCACTATCTGAAATAGCAACCTCCTGCG
>CAYRZY010000231.1:0-5066 GCA_964428855.1 uncultured Flavobacteriaceae bacterium | reverse complement strand
TAGCAAAAAATAATTCATTATTATTTTACGACATCACAAATTTAAATTGGTATTATTTAGATTGAAATTTGATAGTTCTATTTCCCAGTTAATGCAAGGCTACTTACAAAGAAAAAAATATTGTCTATTGAAGCAATTAATGTGAATTAATTTTATTTATTGAAATAATTAATGTAAATTGCTTCAATGAGTAAATTAAAATGATGCTGAAATTTATACCAAGAGAAATTTTTAAAAAAATAAGCCACTCTGTAAAGCCTCAAAAAGTACTGATTTTACTTGGTGCTAGAAGAGTTGGAAAGACGGAATTGATTAAAAAATATTTAGAAAATTTTAATAAAAATGACTATTTAATTTTTAATGGAGACGACCAAAAAACGCTAGACGCTTTTGCTGAGCGATCTATTGATAATTACAAAAGAATTCTAGGAAATAAAAAATTATTAGTCATAGATGAAGCTCAAAAAATACCTGAAATTGGTCTGAAATTAAAATTAATAGTTGATGAGATTAAAGATATTAAAATAATAGCAACTGGTTCTTCAATATTTGATTTAAGCAATAAATTGGGTGAGCCTTTAGTAGGCAGAGAGCATACATTGCGATTATATCCGCTTTCTCAATCAGAATTCTCTTTACAAGAAAATTATTTAGAAACTAAAAATAAATTGGAAGAACGATTAATTTTTGGAAGCTACCCAGAATTAGAAATATATAAAACCTGGGATGAAAAAGCTACCTACTTAGAGAGTCTTGTAAATTCTTATCTACTACGTGATATTTTAGAACACCAAGGCATTAAAAAAGCAGATAAAATTATGGATTTGCTACGTTTAATTGCTTTTCAGGTTGGTAAAGAGGTAAACATAGATGAATTATCAAATAGCTTAAAAGGAATTTCTAGAAATACAGTTGAAAGCTATTTAGACCTTTTATCAAAAGTTTTTATCATTTATAACATACGTGGGTTCAGTAAAAATTTACGTAAAGAAATAACCAAAACAAGTCGTTGGTATTTTTATGATAATGGTATCCGCAATGCAATTATAAGAAATTTTAATACCTTAGACTTTAGAATGGATAAAGGAGAGTTATTCGAAAATTATATTATGGCTGAGAGAATTAAATACAATAGTTATAATAATAAACGTATCAATTACTACTTCTGGAGAACTTATGACCAACAAGAATTAGATTTAGTTGAAGAGGAATCTGGTGTATTACGTGGGTATAAATTTAAATGGAGTTCTAAGAAAAAATCAAAAATTCCTGGTGCTTGGAAAAACAATTATCCTAATGCAAAATTTCATATTATTAACACTGATAATTATCTTGATTTTATCACCTAATAAAAGACTGAATTTTAAAAAATGACAACAAATTTTAGTCTTTGTTGGTGTTGTTTTAAAAATTAAATTGCTATAACTAAAAAGAAAAAATTGCTCATACAAAAAAAAACAGTAACTTAGTTGCTCAACTAAAAACACAAAATACCTGTTGGAGATACAGGTCTCAAAACATATAAAAAACAAGTAGTAACCGAAGTGAATTTCTACTTCATAGAAGTCAATACTTTTTTAAAATTTTGAGTAGACTAAGTAAAGAAGCTCTTTATTTAAATGGATTCAAAAATTATGATATAATTTGATGAAAAAAAACTACACCATCCTATTCTTTACCCTACTTAACTGTATGTTGGTTTTTGCCAATACTGACAATAGGTTTGTGAATGATACCACTAAAAATCAAGTCAAAAAAATTACTGAAAAGGTCTATACTGACTTGGCTCATTTAAATGAAACTGTACAACAATTAAGTAATAAGCCTCTTATTACAGAATTTTCTAATACAGTAAATAATAATCAATTTAGAAGTTTCCCTGAATTAAACACCTATACCACAAGCCTAGTAGGTGGCAACGATGATATTGCAGAATTTACAGAAGCCTATTTAAAAAAGGTGTTTAAAACAAGTAATAAAACAGACACATTAATACACACCGCTAAAAAACTTTTTAAAGAAATTATTGAGCATGGTAATTTTATTGAAAAAATGACAGGTAATGAATTGGTGCAACTACCTGTGGGTATTCAAAAAAGAATTGGTGGTGGTAAAGATGCTAAAGGAAACCCTACAGATGAAGAGAGTCATACTTCTATTACTATAGGGGTTGTAAAAGCAAAAATTTTTCCTAAATATAGTGAGTTAGACCTTTTTGCCAAATTAGAAATTGGCGAGTTAAATACCGTGCTCTTTTTTGGAGCTTCTGGTGTAAAATTATCGCATACAGGTGGTATTTACGGAGAAGCTAGACTCAACTTGTTGGCAGATGTACCTGTACGACAAAGTGGCGGACAATGGCTATTGACATTTAAAGGTGGCTTTGACCAAAAAGCAAACAATGGCAGTGCAGATGGGCAAACTTTTATTACTATAGATTGCGAAGGTAATGTAACAGAAGTCGCTATTGCGGCAGATGTACGTATTGCAAAAACTGTAGCTGTACCACTAAAAGAAGATGGTTCGTATTTATACCCTAGTAAGCTTGAACCAAGTACTGGTGAATCTCCTGTAAACAACCCTAGCTATTTGGGTACAAGTTTTAGAGTAGTAGCCTCGTCATTAAATGACTTAATTGTAGAAGTAAATTTACCTCCATTTGAATTGAAAAAACTACCAAATTGGGGTTTTCAAATGAAAAATACAGTGCTTGACTTGAGTGATACTCGTAATGCATTGACCAAAGTTAATTTTCCGCCTATTTATACCGAACAACAATTGTTAGTGCCAGGTAATGAAGCTCTTTGGCGTGGTTTTTATTCTAAAGAAATAAGCATAACCCTACCACCAGAATTTAAAAAGAAAGGTTCTGAAAAACGTATTACTGTCGGTGCAGAAAATCTCATTATTGATAATTTTGGAGTTTCTGGTAATTTTTACGCCACAAATGTCTTAGATATCAATGAAGGCGATGCCAGTAAATGGCAATTTTCGGTAGATAATATTGAAGTAGATTTGCAAGTAAATCATTTTGTGAAAGCTAAATTTAATGGTGAAATTGTATTGCCTGTTACAACATTAAAAGACGTAAAAGAAAAAGATAGCATCGTCAAACATGGTGCTTTAAAATACAAAGGACTGATTACTGCTGATAGACATTATAGCATACGTGTAGATGTAACTGAAGATGTAGATTTTAGCATTTTCAAATCAAAAGCCAAGCTTTTTAGAGATTCTTACATCAAATTAGAAGTAAAAGATAATAAATTTCAACCAGAAGCCAACCTCACAGGCTTGATGTCTTTCAATAAAGAGCAAGAAGAAGAATTAAACAATACAAATTCTGATGCTGCTAAAAATGGAATAGATGACATAGATTTTCAAGGACTCTCCTTTCAAAATTTTAAAATACAAACTGCCAAAAGACCTTATTTACACATTGGTTATATGGGTTATAAAGACAGCATCACTTTGCCCAAGTTATATGGTTTTAAAATGGGCTTTTATGATATTGATGCCAAAGCTGATTTTCCTGACAACCATGCCGAATTGGGCTTCAACGGCTTTATCAATCTAGACAAACAAGGTATTCATGGTGACGTAAGACTACGAATCATTGGCGAATTGGTTGATGGAGATTACTTAAAGTGGAAGTATAAAGGTATTGAAGTAGATTCAATTGAAATTAATGCTAAACGTAAAGGGTTTGAGTTCAAAGGAAAACTACACTTTTTTAGAGACCATGAGATTTACGGAAAAGGATTGGCAGGTAAACTTGACCTTACTATCAATAGTCTAGAAATGCAAATTGGTGCAAAAGGTCTTTTTGGAAATGTTGATGGCTATCGGTATTGGTATGTAGATGCTTACGGACATCCTACTAAAACAAGTAGTAATAAAAACTTTAAAATTTATGACATTGGCGGTGGTGCTTATCACCATATGCGTAAAGCTGGTGTAGATGAACGTGCAGGTACTATGTCTGGAATATATTACGTTCCTGATATAAAAACACGATTAGGCTTTAAAGCTTTAGCTGCCTTTGAAGTGAAAAAATCGGCTACTTTTACAGGATTAATGGCTATAGAAATAAGTTTCAACTCTAAACAGAATGGCGGTGGTATTAGTAGAGTTGGTTTTTATGGAGCAGCAGCTTTAATGACTAGTAAAAGCAGTGGTGGTGAAGAATCAAAAGCAGCAGCTTTTAGTGATATTAAAGGCATGCAAAAAAAGGTGGTCGATAAAGAAAAGTCATTGGCTAATTTTCATGAAATGTCTATTGATAAAGACGGTATAAAATTCTTTGCTAAAGAAGTTTTTCCTGATTTATTGACTGGTAAAGAGCTATTCGCTGTTCAAGTTGGGATAGATTTTGACTTTGAAAGACAAAAATATTGGGGAATGCTTGATGTATTCTTAAATGCAGGTTCCATCAAAGGTGAAGGTGAGAAAAACAGATTAGGCTACTTAGAATTTTACAATACACCAACAGATTGGTATGTATATATAGGTACACCTGATGCTAGAATTGGAGTCAAAGACATCCCTATTGGCCCTTACTTAGCTGCAGTAAATCTGTACTATATGTCAGGTACAATATTACCACCTCCTGCAGCTCCAGATGCAATAGTTATCAATATTTTAGACCTTTCAAAAGAAGAATTAGAATTTGGCAGAAATTTCAGTGACGAACTAGCAGTAGGTAAAGGCTATGCATTTGGAGCAACTTTTAGATTAGGTATTGGTTTTGATTGGGGCTTGGTCTATGCTCATGTACAAGCGGGTGTTGGTTTCGATTTAATGATGCGTAATTTTGGAGATGCACATTGTAGAGGTAGTGAAGAAGTTGTAGGCATAGATGGATGGTATGCCACAGGTCAATTGTATGCCTATTTAGTAGGCGAAATTGGAGTTAGAATAAACCTATTTGGTATTAAAAAAGACGTCCCAATATTAGAAGCTGGTATAGCTACATTGGCTCAGGCTCAACTGCCAAACCCTTGGTATATGGTAGGTTATTCGGGCGTTAAAGTACGGGTATTAGGTGTAGTTACTGTAAGTGCTCG
>CAYRZY010000230.1:0-5117 GCA_964428855.1 uncultured Flavobacteriaceae bacterium | reverse complement strand
TTGGCATTAAACCCAACAGAAAATCAAGAAATAGATTTTGATCTGATTCACTCTAAATTAAAATTAGATGCAACCTCAAATATTGTAGCCTATATAGGTAGTGATAAAAAAACGTTTACAGCAGACTTAACAGGCGATGTAAACATTACAGATATAAAAGTAGGACCTTTAAACTTGAATTCGGTTGGTATGCATGTTGAAAATATGGTATTAGCCTATGATTCTAGTCCAACAGGAGGTATCACCTTTGATAAAGATAAAAAAATGGCTTGGACATTTAGTAGTCCGCAAAAAGCATTAACAAGCGTAGGTGATAACGAAGGTTTTCCTATTTCTTTTTCAGGAATTGACTATGAAACCAAAACAAAAGGTGCAAATGAATATTTGCGTGGTGCTTTAGAAATAACTGCAAGAATAAATTTGACTAAAAACATAACAGGTAAAACAACCATAGCTATTGTTGCTGCTATTGAAGAGAACAATAGTTTTACAAAATTCACTCCAAAATATATAGAGACAAACCTAGAGAAAATTGTGGTAAATGCAGATTTAAAAGCGGTTGTTATTGACGGAGAAATTAATATAAGAAAAGATGATCCTGTGTATGGCAATGGCTTTAAAGGAGCCTTAAAAGCAGATTTCAAAGTGCCAGTAGCTCAAGTAGATGCTATTGCAGAATTTGGTAAGGTAAATAACTATAGATATTGGCGAGTAGAAGCAGGTGCTAAATTTGAAACACCAATACCTCTGGGAGGAGCTATAGCATTTTATGGTTTTGGTGGTGGTGCTTATTATAATATGCAAGCAAAGAAGAATAAAGATAAAAAGGCTTCATGGAGTAATAAATACACATTTACCCCTAAAAAAGGGATTGCAGGGTTTAAAGTTAAAGCAACATTAGGTGCTCCAAAAATAGAAACTTTTAATTCAGATGTTGACATTAGTGCTCAAATAAATACAGGAGAAAACGGAGGGATAGAAAACATACATTTTGGAGGTAAATTTTGGGTAGGTGCAGGTATTGATGAAGCTAAAAGAGCTAAAGCACCTATTAAAGGAAATGTTAGTGTTGATTATGATTTTGTAAAAAGTATTTTTGAAATGAATGCAAAGGCTGATATAAACAAGAAACCTATCACAGCCAATCAAATTGGTTTACATCTGTATGTTAACGGTGCTGACAATAAATGGTTTTTTAAATGCGGAGAACCTTCTAATCTAAACACTGTGAATGTATTTGGATTAGGGGTAGATTCTTATTTTATGTTTGGTAATGACATACCAATACCTCAAGGTTTTACGACTAAATTTTCTACTGCCTATAAAAATGCTGTCGGTCATACACCTGACTTTTTATTTAAAAAAGATGCTACCTCAGAAGGTAGTAATGCAAGAAAAGGTAGTGGTATTGCTATGGGTATTGGTTATAATTTTGAAGGAGGAGGATATCTAAATATTAAATCTAAATATTATATAGGAATACAAGGGAGTGCAGGAGCAGAATTAAACCTTGCTTTAATGGAGTATCCTAAGCTTAAAAGTTTAGGAAAAGGGCTTAATGGTTGGCAAGCAAGTGGGTCTATTGGTGTTTATGCTAGTGTAGCCGCAGGTGCTTATACCTCTACAGATGGGAAAAATTTTGAAGAACTATTTACTGTAGCCGATTTTAAAGGAGGAGCATATATGATGGGGCATTTCCCTAACGATACTTGGGTAAAAGGAGAACTTGAAGGGACAGTAAATGTTGGTTGTGCATTTGATTTCTGTTTTATTGAAGGAAAATATAAAGTAGACTTTGAATATGGAGAAAAGTTTGATTCTGGTACAGCAGACACTAAGGTTGTAGAAGCAAAAAAAGAAACTGAATTTATATCAGTAAAGAAAAAAGACCATGTAATTGAAGATATGAACAAACATCTTGTAAGGTATATTCACCCAGAAACACAATTGGCATTTTCACCAACAGACCCACTGGCTGTAAAATATAATGCACACCCTAATATGAATTTTGAAGTAAAAGGAGAAAATGGTAAAACAAGAATATTTAGGTTTGATACAAAGTTGGTACTTTTAGAAGAAAACCCACGAACTTGTGAAAAAGAAGAACTCTATTTAAATCAGGTAAGTAGTAGTATTGGTGAATATTTATATACAGCAAACACTAAATTACATTTACCAGAACCTTTATTAGAGCATAAAACAGGCAATAAAAATAACACTAGAGATTTAAATAATCCTAATGGTACTACTTCAAAGTATCCAAACACTTCAATAGAAAATAATTTGGCACCCAATACAAATTATAAGCTTACAATAGCAAGTAGTTTACAAGAGTATATCAAAGGAAAATGGAAAAAGGCAGTTTTTGAAGATAAATATATTGAAGAGGTAGTTTCTTATTCTTTTAAAACTGCAAAAGGAGATGTAGCAACTATAGAAGAAACTAAATGTGATGAAGAATATGAACTTCAACCAAGAGAAGGAGAGTTCTCGCTTAGAAATGAAGGGTTAGATGAATTAGCAAAAATATCTGGTAAAAAACAGAGCCCTGATGGTTTATGTTTACCCTGTTCAAAAAGAAAATCAGCTAGCTTTGGTCTTGAAGGATTGAACTCCATTTCAAGAGATGCTGTAGAAGCACAAAAAATGGAAACTGGTATTCTCTTTGATGCGATGACTCATGGTCAGTTTACGAGTCAGTTTGGAGGTAAAGTAGGTAATGGTATAGACTCTACTACTCAGCCCCAACCAGGAGGAGACCTTATTAATCAAGGAGGTATGAGTAATTATTCTGATAGTACAGTTAATTATAATACTGTAAACACAGCTTCAGAAGGTAGTTTTGGAGCTATGCAACAACAAGTTACACCAAACCCAACGAAAGGATTTTAAAATAAAAAAACTTAAAATAGATATTATGAAACGTCATATAAAACTAATAGTGTTTTTATCTTTTATTGTATTTAACAATAATTTATTTGCACAAAATGAGAACCCTACTTCGTATATTAAAACAATAACACAATACAAATCAAAAGACAATACAGTAGAGTTACGTTTTATAGCAGATAAAAGGTCTGTATTCTATGCAGGTGTTAAAAACGGATTTATTATAGAAAGAGCAGAAATAACTTCTAAAATAGAGAAAGAAGCAGATATTAAATATCAAAAAATTGCAACAGTAACTGCTTTTACAGAAAAGCAATGGAGTCAAGCCATGCAGACTACAGATATAGAATTAAAAAAGAATTTAGAAATGGCAAAAGTATTTTTAGATGCAATGAAAAATCCTAAAAAGAAAAAGTCACAAAAGAATTTTAATGAAATTATTCAACAAAAAAAAGTAGAAGATTTTGAGTTTGTACTAATGGCATTATCAGCAATCCAAAAAGAAAAAGTTGCTGATGCTTTAGGCTTAGGTTACAAAGATAAAACCGTTAAGAAAAACACAAAATATGTATATAGAGTTAAACTTGCTAAATACTCGGGACCATACACTGTTATAGGAGTTCCTTATTTGATAACTACAAAAAAGAAATCAAAAAGGATGTTAAGAAAAATTGATATAAATGTAGGAGATACACAACTTGGTTTTTCATGGGAAGAAAATGATATGGTTTCAGGAGTATTAGCAGAAAAGAAAAACAAAATTACAGGAAAGTTTGAACCATTGAACGATAAACCAAAATATAGTTTGTCTCAAAACTCATTTAGAAACGGTTTTGAAGATAAAAATCTAGTAAACTATCAACAATATGAATATCGTTTTTACGGATTTAATGTCTTTGGAGAAAAAATACTTTTCGGAGAAGTAAAAGCAATGCCACGAGATTTAACACCACCGAAATCTCCTTTAATGAAATCTGCAAAACATACAAAACCAACTGAAGTTACGGTAGAATGGGATGTGGCAACTCCTGTAGAAACAGATTTAAAAGGCTTTACCATAATGCGAGGAACTGAAGTAGACGGAGAGTTCAAAAAAATAAGCACAAGCTTGTTAAGTAAATCAACACGTACATATACTGATAGTAATTTTATCAAAAATGGCAAAAATTATTATGTTGTTCAAGCAATAGATACTGCAGGTAATATAAGTCGCTCTTTTTCATCGTATGCAACACTTATTGATACAATTGCACCTATGATACCAAAATTCAGTTCAGTTAAAATGGACTCTACTGGTGTTGTAACATTAAAAATAGCACCAAGCAAAGATCAAGATTTAATGGGGTATCGCCTTTTTATGGCAAATAATCCTGAGCATGAATTTTCTGCAATTCAAGAAGGGTTTGATAGTAGAGAAAAAACCCCTGAACCACCTCAACATACTTTTAATGACACAATTACTCTAAAATCGTTAAGTCCGTATGTATATTATAAAGTAAAAGCATTAGATTTTCATCACAATCAATCTGATTTTTCTCCAATTTATAAAATTAAAAGAATTGACACCATCGCACCTACAACACCTGTTTTTAAAAAGGTTGTTGTTGGCAAAAATACCATTGAGCTAAATTTTGCTTTAAGCCGAAGTAAAGATGTAAAAGAGCATTTTTTGTATAGAAAAACAGACTTAAAATCTCAATGGAAAATAATTTCAAAATTAGAAAACAACCAGTCATCCTTTATAGATAAAGATTTGCAAAAAGGAGAGAAATATTTTTATTCGTTAAGAGCAAAAGACGACAGTAATCTATTTTCAGAATTTGCAATTCCAATTTCTGGAAGTCCTTATGACAATGGTAATAGACAAGAAGTGAGTAATTTCACTATTCGTAAGAATAAGAAGCAATATGTATTATCATGGATCTATCCAACAGCTTCTAAAGACACTTTTTTCATTGTTTATAAATCGAATAAAGATGGTGATTTGGTTCAATACAAGCGTACTGAAAAATTAAGTCTTTCTGAAAAAAACACTAAAAATAAAAACAATTATGCGGTTAGAGCTTTTACAAAAGATGGAGGGGCTTCAAAAATGAGTGCAATAATTTCACCTAAAAATTAATCTAAAGAATTCCCCGACGCTTGCGTCGGGGTTTCCGTTTTACCTCTCCTTTGGAGAGGTCGCAATCGCATTTAGCGATTGCGGGTGAGGCAAAAGATATAATTTC
>CAYRZY010000229.1:0-5179 GCA_964428855.1 uncultured Flavobacteriaceae bacterium | reverse complement strand
CTTTATACGCACCAATTATTCAAGTTTGTGATGCCATATCAGGGGCTAGACCAGGAGCAAGAAGACAAGTTATAGATTCCTATATTCAGCGTTTAAAAGAGTTAGAAGATGTTGCTTTTGGTTTTAATGGAGTGCAAAAAGCGTATGCTATTCAAGCAGGTAGAGAACTGCGTGTGATTGTAGAAAGTGATAAAGTTGATGATACTAAAGCGGCAGAATTATCGTTTAACATTACTCAAAAAATTCAAAATGATATGACCTATCCAGGGCAGGTACGAGTAACTGTTATTAGAGAAACACGGGTAGTGAATATAGCAAAATAAGAATAAATAATTTTCAGAAATTTAAAAAAGGAATTGTGTTTATTTCATTTCCTTTTTTACTTTAAGGAATTAAAATATTTTCAAATAAAAAATCCGCCTTTTGGGCGGATTTTTTATATAAATTAAAGTGACCGGGCTGGGGCTCGAACCCAGGACCCTCTCCTTAAAAGGGAGATGCTCTACCAACTGAGCTACCAGGTCATTAATTTTGAGGTTGCAAATATAATATCTAATATTTATTCTACAAGCTATTTTATAAAAAAATTTCAACGATATTTGTTCTTTAAATTAATACTCTAAAAATCAATTTTTTATGAAGATAATTTTATTGGGATATATGGCAAGTGGGAAGACTTCTGTAGGTAAAAAGTTGGCAAAACGACTTAATTTACCATTTATTGACCTTGATGATTATATTTCTTTACAAGAAAAGTTGAGTGTGACGTCAATTTTTAAGGAAAAAGGTGAAATTTATTTTAGAAAAAAAGAAACTCATTACCTTAAAGAATTATTAGAAAGTAATCAAAATTTTGTTTTAGCTCTTGGTGGAGGTACACCTTGTTATGGTGGTAATTTAAAGATTATTCATAAGTACGCAAACTCATTTTATTTAAAACAGTCATTAAAAAGCACATATATTAAGTTATCTAAATCAAAAAACAAATGTAAAAGACCCTTAATTGCTAATATTTCGAATGATGATTTAAAAGAATTTATTGCCAAACATTTGTTTGAGAGAGCTTCTTATTATGAGCAGGCAGCAAATACGATCATAGTTGATGACAAAACTAAAAAAGAAATTGCAAAAGAAATAGGTGTAATTGCTTTGCGATTAATTTAAATACGCAACAATTGAATCCTTAGTATATTCAACACTAATATGCTCTTGCAATGAAGTGGATAAAGAAATTCCTTTAAAATCAGCTTTGATTGGATACTTTTTATGATTTCTATTGACCAATACTGCCGTCTGAAATTGTTTTAATGGTACATTCAGAAAATGCTTAACGGCATACATTAATGTTGTGCCAGAATTTAGGACATCATCAACCAGTATTATCGATTTGTTTTTATACTCACTTTCTGATAAAGATGTTGTAATTTCTTTTAGCGGATTAATTTTGTCAACTTTTACTTCACAAACGATAGCCTTTATAGGAGAAATTTCCTCTAAAATTACTTTTAATTTTTTTGCAAACAGAAACCCATTAGTTGCAATACCAGCAATTATAATTTCTTTTTGACTGACATTACTTTCATAAATTTGAAAAGCAATCCTTTTAATTTTATGCTGAATTTCTGTGTTGTTAAGTATTATTGAGCGTTTCATTTGTTGATATTTACGTTTATATGTAAAATCCATATAAACATCCGTTTTTAAGGATTTATTTTTTTGTTAAAAGCCTTCTAAGAAGGCTCAAAGATAATAAATAGTTCTTTATCCTTACGTTCTTCAATAGAGTTATAAGATTTTTCTAAGATCTTTAAGTTAAAATATTTTGAAAAGGTGTCGATATACTCTTGTTTAGAACCTCCAAATGGAGGTCCTTGGTTTGTTAATGGAAAATTAAACAGTAAACCAACAAGTTTTCCATTATCATTCAATAATTGATGCATTTGTTCTACATACCTCTTTCTGAACGTGGGGTTTAAAGCACAAAAAAAAGTCTGTTCTATAATTAAGTCATATTGTTTTTGGTGATTGAAAAAATCAGCATGAATAAGATGTTTTTTAGGAAAACTTGGTACTCTTTCGCTAAAATTAGCTAAAGGTTGTTTAACGATATCAAGGATAGTAACATTTTTAAAACCTAGCTTATGTAACAACTCAGCTTCATAGCCATTGCCACAACCTGGAATTAATATAGATAGCTCTTTATCTGTCAACTGCTCAATATAATTTTGAATAGGAGTAGAGGGATAGCCAATATCCCATCCTGTTTTTTGGTTGTTGTATTTTTCTTTCCAAAAAGTCTGGTCAAGTTTATTCATAATATAAAATTTTCCTCTTGAGAGCAGGATAAACTCACACTTTTATTTTTGTTTGTTTTTGCCACGAATACACGAATTATATTGTTAAATGTAAATAATAATTTTCACGAATAAAAAATCCTATAGGATTTTTAAAATTAGTATAAATTCTTTGTTTTATTAGTTATAGAGAATTAAAATTAGTGTATTCGTGGCTTTTATCAAAAGTATGAGTTTACCCTGCTCTTGAGAGAGGTTAAAAGATGTGTTAAAAAAAATTATTCAACTTCCTCTCTCTCGACACTTCGAGATGGTTGAGGTTTTGTCAATCTTCATTTTCGAAACCAAAATCTTCAATATCTCTTCTGTCTTTTTTGGTAGGTCTACCTGTTCCTCTTTTGCGATAGTGCTCTTTTGAATATTTGAGTAACTCTGAATCTTGAAATGCTTCTTTAGGGGTAATGTCAGTTCTGTATAAATCTACCAATTTAGCACCAATACGACTTATTGGTATATCTAATACTTTTAATTCATAATTGATTTGATTCTTTCTGACACTTATTTTTTCACCAATAAAAATTTCTTTTGATGGCTTAACATTGGCGGCATTAATCTTTATATGTCCTTTTCTACAAGCTTGAGTTGCTAAACTTCTTGTTTTGTAATAACGGACTGTCCATAAGTATTTATCTATTCGCATTGTAAGGCTAAAAATAATATATTAAATAAGATGTGAATTTACATAAAAATCAGAAACCAACTTCTTCCCCTTTCAAAAAAACCGTATCAATCAAATTTAAGCCAAAATAATAAGGAATACTTGCTATAGACTCAATAGGTTTGGTTAGCATTAAATTTGCTAATTTACCCTTAGTGATAGAACCCACTTTACTTTCTAAGCCCATAGCATACGCACCGTTTATGGTTGCCCCATTGATGGCCTCTTCTGGTGTCATTTTTAATTTAATACAAGCGGTTGCTACAACAAAACTCATATTCCCAGATGGTGTAGAGCCTGGATTATAATCGGTTGCTAAAGCTAGTGGCAGTCCGTTGTCTATCATTTTACGAGCTGGAGTATATGGAATACTTAAAAAATACGAACAACTTGGTAAAGCTACAGGCATGGTTTTGGTGTTTTTTAAAACATCAATATCCCTATCATCCATAACTTCTAAATGATCTACAGATAAAGCTTGATACTTTACACCAACTTGAACTCCACCAATTGAATTAAATTGATTGACATGTATTTTAGGAGTCAACCCATATTTTTTACCTGCTTTTAAGATATATTCGGTATCAGCAACAGAAAAATAGCCTGTTTCACAAAAAACATCAACAAATTCAGCCAATTTTTCTTTGGCAATTAGAGGCATTATTTCACTAGTCAGCATCTCTAAATACCCTTGTTTATTATCCTTAAATTTTGCTGGAAGGGCATGAGCTCCTAAAAAAGTGACTTTAATTTCTATTGGATAATTTTCTTTGAGTCGTTTAATAACACGTAACATTTTGAGTTCGGCATCAAGAGTTAATCCATAACCTGATTTTATCTCAACAGCACCTGTACCTAACAGCATAATTTCTTCAAGCCTAACTTTACTTTGGTTATACAACTCATCTTCTGAAATGGCTTGTAATTTCTTAGCTGAGTTTAAAATTCCACCTCCACGATGGGCAATTTCTTCATAGGACAAGCCATTAATACGATCAACAAATTCGCCTTCACGATTTCCTGCGTAGACAATATGTGTATGCGAATCGCACCAACTAGGCATCAAAATTCTTCCAGTAGCATCTATCGTTTTTTCTACCTTGGTTTGTGGGCATTCGTCCATGGTTCCAAAATCAGCAATTAAACCATTTTTTACCAATAAATAGGCATTTTTTATGCTTGGTAATTCCTTCATTTCTTTTCCAGAAACAAAAGCAATAGATTTATCTCTTACCTGCACTAATTCTTTGATATTTTTAAATAATATACTCATAGTCTTATTTTAGACCTCTTCCCTAAATATTGAGAGAAAGGAATTTATTTTTTGATTACTAAATTACCTCAATTCAAGTTTACCTACCACTTACGTCCATCCTCTTTTTGGCTATCACTTTTGCGATTAAAATAAATTTGATAACAATTTATCTTCCACAAGATTCGGAAGCGTTACTCTTAAGTTTGGTGTACGCTCCATTTCACGTTTTACAGCAAATAATGCTTCATCATTTCTTGCCCAGCTTCTACGTGCAATTCCGTTATTCACATCATAAAACAGCATACTTTTTAAACGTTCTTCAGCTTCTGGTGTTCCATCAAGCAGCATCCCAAATCCGCCATTGATAACTTCACCCCAACCAACGCCACCACCATTGTGTATAGACACCCAGGTTGCACCTCTAAAACTATCGCCAATTACATTATGAATTGCCATATCTGCGGTAAATTGGCTACCGTCATAAATATTTGAAGTTTCTCGATACGGAGAATCTGTACCACTTACATCATGATGATCTCGACCCAACACTACAGGGCCAATTTCTTGAGCGGCAATAGCATCATTAAATGCTTTGGCAATTTTTACGCGACCTTCAGCATCGGCATATAAAATACGTGCTTGTGAGCCTATAACCATTTTATTTTTCTTCGCATCTTTAATCCATGTAATATTATCTTGTAGTTGCAATTGGATTTCCTTGGGAGAATTTTCCATCACTTTTTGCAATACTTCCATGGCAATTTGATCGGTTTTATCTAGATCTTCTGGTCTTCCGGATGTACAAACCCAACGGAAAGGACCAAAACCATAATCAAAACACATAGGTCCTAAAATATCTTGTACATAAGAAGGGTACTTAAAATCAATATTATTCTCTGCCATTACGTTTGC
>CAYRZY010000228.1:0-5187 GCA_964428855.1 uncultured Flavobacteriaceae bacterium | reverse complement strand
TATAAAAACGATGTATGGAGCAGTAGTGATGGCATTAATTGGACAGAAGTAACCACGAATGCCGATTTTTTGGCAAGAAAAGGTCATACCACTGCGGTTTTCGATGGTAAGATTTGGGTTATTGGTGGTACTAATGAAGGAAATCTCAAAAATGACATATGGTACAGCAGTGATGGTGCTGATTGGACGCAAGCGACTGCCGATGCCACTTTTTCGGCAAGAACCGGTCATACCACTGCCATATTCAAAGACAAACTCTGGGTAATTGGAGGATATGATGGAAATAGTCTAAGCGATATATGGGCTTTTGACTGAACAACACAGTAAAAGAAATTTACAATCAATAAAATAAATAACCATGAAAAAACTAAAAAAAATACTACAAGTAAGTTTAATAATCATATTATTTATCTCTTGCTCTAAAGATGATGGAGCTAGCTTAAATCCTACCATAACAAACATAAGCCCAACTAGTGGGCCAAAAACAACCCAAGTAACTATAAGTGGTCATAATTTTGGTACAGATACTAGCACTACCCAGGTATTCTTTAATGAAATAGAAGCAGTGGTAGAATCTATTACAGATACTGAAATTATTGTTCAAGTACCTGCAAAGGCTTTTACAGGCGTTATAAAGGTAATAAAAAATGGCAAGCCGTTAATAGGGCCTGTGTTTACCTATACCACAGATGTGCAAGTAACCACCTTTGCAGGAAGTACACAAGGTTATACAGATGGTAAAATAACAACGGCAAAATTTTTTCTCCCTTTAGGAGTAGCTATAGATACAGATGGTAATGTTTATGTAATTGATAGTCATAGAATACGAAAAATAACACCTAAGCGTGAAGTAAGTACTCTAGCTGGGAGTACAGAAGGTTTTTTAGATGATTTAGGAATTAATGCTCAATTTAATGAATCAAAAGGACTTGCTATTGACTCAGAAAACAATATTTATATGGCAGATAGATTTAATCATAAAATACGAAAAATCACTCCTGATGGCATGGTAACTACTTTTGCTGGAAGCACAGAGGGTTTTTCAGAAGGCATAGGTATTTCCTCCCAATTTTCATTTCCTAATGGAATAGCTGTAGATTCCGAAGACAACATCTATGTAGCGGATGTAGGTAATCATAGAATACGAAAAATCACCCCTTTCGGTGTGGTAAGTACTTTAGCAGGAAGTACTTCAGGTTTTGCAGATGGTCTGGGTACAAATGCTCAATTTTTCAGCCCTCAAGGAGTTGCGGTAGACTCAAAAAATAACATTTATGTAACCGATACCTTTAATTCTAAAATACGAAAAATTACCCCTTTAGGTATGGTTAGCACTTTAGCAGTGAATAAAAAGGGTGGTGTAGAACCTTTTGTTCAGTTTTCTCGCCCTCGAGGAATAGCTATTGACTCAAAAAATAATATCTATGTAAGCGAAATCGATACTCACAGAATACTAAAAATCACACCTTTCGGTATGGTAAGTACTTTAGCAGGAGGTGTAAGAGGTTTTGTAGATGGTACAGCAAGTGTTGCTAAATTTTATTATCCTTTAGGATTAGCAGTAGACTCAGAAGACAATGTTTATATAGCGGACGTAAATAACTATAAAATAAGAAAAATCACCCAAGAGTAGATTAACTAAAAATAAATACAATAACCATGAAAAATTTAATCAAAAATACGATGCTAATTTTTAAGACCACAATTATACTATTGGTGGTATGCACTGCTTTTAGTTGTGGTAAAAAAGATGAAGTAACCGTAGCTCAAGAAGCCGCTTTCGGAAAATGGGAGTTAACCGGTAATGGGCATTTTAGTAATGAACATGAAAAATATGTACATATTAACTCAGACAATACCATTAATATTTTATCTGAAGATTCATGGGGGTTTAAAAGTGATAGGTCGAAAATTGTGACTGTATCTGACGACCAGATCTCTATGAGTGGTTTTGGTGAAGGAGGATTCATAATCTATAATTATACGCTAGCAGAAGACACCTTAATATTGGAAAACGCTACTGGAAAAACTATAGAATTAATACGCAACAATAGTATTCCCGGGGTTTCTGATTGGTTCGAGGAACTCACTATTTTAAGTGAAGGACCTGCACCATGGGAAGAGACTGTCGATATTGCCTATAATGGCACTCATATAGTTTACGGTAATGGTCGTGCATCAGAAACTATAGGGCTTGTAAATCCTGATAACTTTAATTTGGATGGAGAAATTACTACAACCCATAGTGCCTATGCAGTAGAAGTCGAAAAAAGAGATGCCTCTGATAGATATATCTTTCAAGGTGATAATGGGTTTGGTAAAATCTATGCCTATACGGAAAATACAAATGCTTTCGTTTTTAAGTCTCTTGATTTGGGAGCTTGGATATATGGCCTTGCCTCTATTGATGATGAAAATATATGGGCATCCAGCGGTAATGAACGGCAGCTATATCTCTATAATTACAGCAGTCAAGAAATTATACAGACCATAGATCTAGATTTTAAACCAAGAGGGCTAGACTATCAGGGAGGATTTTTATATGTAAGTGACGGTACAAAAATTCATAAATGCCAAACTATCCCCACTTTTAAACCATTGGAAAGTTACGGTATTAAAAACCATCGCATTTATGGCATTGCTTATGACGGTACTAATTTTTGGTTAAATGGAAGGGTAAATGGAAGTTATAAACTGATTAAAACAGACCTAACACCCTAAAGTCAACTACCCCAGAAGGCATGAAAGAACAATAAAATACAAATACTGCGACTTTAAACCTTTCAAATTTTCAAGAGAGGGAATGAGATATCAAGAATACTATAAAAACAAAAGAGTCATGAACAAAACAAGAATGAGTATCAGAAGAATAACAAGAAGATTGCAACTGCTGACCTTGGTATTTGCCATAGGTTTTATCGGGTGCAAAAAAAATGATGACGAACCTGCGCCCATTAAAGAAATAGTAAAAAGCAGTGCCAAAGAAATAAGTGGTTTTGAGTTTTCGGTATCAGATGCCTCGGGTACAATGGTGACAATTCCAGGCGTCATAGATACTACAGCCAAAACCATTGTCGCTATCCTGCCCAGCAATACCGATCTAACGGCACTTATTCCTGTGGTTACAGTTTCTGAAAAAGCGGATGTAACTCCTACCGGAGTCCAAGATTTTACAGATCCAATTGCATATACCGTTACCGCCGAAGATAGTAGTACCGCTACATACACAGCTATCATAACATTGGCATTGACCCAAAAAGGAATACTGCAGCGTATTGTAGACCTCAACCCAAACAATACGTTAGGTTGGGATGTTGAAAACAACCCCGCTGATCAATTGAACATGCTAAGCGGTGTACATACAAATTTGGAAGGGGCAATTAATAAATTGGGCTTAACAGATAAAAAAATATCCCAGCTGCCCTCAGAAATAGGACAGTTGATAAGCTTAAAAGAACTGTCATTGGAAGATAACCAATTAACTAGTTTACCATCAGGATTTTCACAACTGAGTAATTTGGAAACACTTTATATGGAATACAATGAATTTACGCGCTTTCCTTCAGAAATTCTTTCACTATCAAGATTGGAGCATTTACAAATTAGCAACAATCAGATTCCGGTTCTACCAGCAGAAATTAGGCAGTTATCTAATTTGGTCACTTTGACATTGTCCAGTAATCGGCTTACTTCGCTACCCTCAGAAATAGGGCAATTGGCGAATTTAGAGCATCTACATTTATATAATAATCAATTGACTTCCTTGCCTTCTGAAATTGGACAATTAGGTAATCTGAAGAAATTATATTGTCCCAATAATCAAATAGTGGTTATTCCCGTAGAAATTGAACAATTAACGAATCTAGAGAGATTAGACTTAAGTGGTAACAGTATTGCTTCAGTGCCTCCAGAAATAGGGCAGTTATCGAATCTAGAGAGTTTAAGTTTAGGTGGTAACAGTATTACTTCAGTGCCTCCTGAAATAGGAAAACTGATTAACTTGAACTGGTTGGAAATTAACGGGAACGCTATTACATCTTTACCGCCTGAAATTGGTTTTCTCACTAATTTAACCGATTTGTATATGGCAGGTAATAATATAACCACAATGCCCAAGGCGATTTGTAACCTAAGGGATTTTCACGGTCCGATAGATTTTGAAATGGACAATACAGTTACCTGCGAAATTGTTTCTGAAACTGATGTACTTGTAAGTTTGTACAATTCAAATGTTGGAAATACCATAGAATGGGGAGTGGACAATTACCCTAATGTAGGATTTAAAGACAATGGAAAAGTTAGAATAATTACCCTGAATAATAAGGGTTTAACTGCCATCCCATCTTATATAGACCAACTTACCGAACTAGAAAGTTTAAATGTGAATAGTAACCCTTTGGGAGATTCAGGAATCCCGCCTTCTATTGGTAATATTGGTTCACTGCTAGGGATAACATTAGCTAGTACCAATATAACGACCGTACCATCAGAATTTGGTCAGCTATCAAACCTTGCTTTGTTGGTTATAACAAACAATCCCATAGTCAGTATTCCGCAATCTGTTTGCGACCTACAAACTAGTAACGGAGGGATGCTCAATATATTAACAGATTCCGGTGGTTGCGATTGAAACACACTAGAAAATATATTAGATGAAAAGAGAAAAATCTAAAATGCTAAAAATAGTAACTGCTATAGCTTGTGCATCGGTATTTCCGTTGATTTATTTGATGGGAAGAATGATGATTTATTGGATAGGTTAAATACAGCATTAGTTTTGTATAAAAGTTTAGAAAAAGGAAATTTTAATTGCTGAAAATAATAACTATATAAAAAAATCTATCCATTGTAGTCTATGCAAGGATAAGTTTCAGCAAAGGTGATGAAGGGAAACTCCTAAATTTTCAGGAGAGTTTGCATTGTGCCATTTAGTTTTTGCATAGAATTGCCATCAGTGTATCAGCTTGTCAAGATTACAAACCTGCGAGAAGCATTCAATAATTATTATTTTGAGAGTTCAATGAACAACAATAATCAATAAATTCTATAAATAAAAATCGCAAAACTTATTGGGCTATACTAAAATAATTAAACATTTTTTATGTTGTGATAATTAGTGATATTAGTTAGTGTTTTTTATATTGCCGCTGTTTTTAATCGAGGTCTTATACAATAAACATGAACTTT
>CAYRZY010000227.1:3230-5200 GCA_964428855.1 uncultured Flavobacteriaceae bacterium | reverse complement strand
AATGAGCTTCAATAAGGTTAGAAATCACATAAACATCTCCTGAAAATAGAGAGTCAATAGCATCTTCATAATAAGTAATCGCATTTTGATAATCTTTAATTTCTAGATAGGCATCAGCAAGACTGACTTTATTCTGAAAAGTTTCTGAAAACTCAAGTTGTTTTTTTAGGTCTAAAACCTTTTTTGTGGGATTAATTGTAGAGATAATATTCTGTTGTACTTGTTCTATATCTCTTTTACTAAAAGCTTGCGTAAATAAATAGATTAGAGAACCAATAACAGGAATAAAAAGGATAATGAAAATCCAATAATAATCATTTTTGTTTTTAAGAGCATGATAGATACAATAGCCTTGAAGAGCAATAATTAGGTAATAATACATGGTACAAACATATACATAATTTAATTAGTATGTAGTGAGCAGTCTTCAGTATTCAATATTAAAAAACAACTCCGTGAGTCTCTGTGCTTTCTCTGTGAATCTCTGTGTTATAACTTCATTCAAACAAATCAACCTCACATGATATTTTTAGCGTTAAATTTCAGATATTTGCAATCGTTAATCTAGAATCATAAATCTGAAATCCTCAATGGCACAAAAACCAAGCATCCCTAAAGGCACAAGAGATTTTTCTCCTACAGAAGTAGCAAAACGTAATTATATTTTTACTACGATACGGACTGCCTTTGAAAATTATGGTTTTCAACCCATTGAAACACCAGCTTTTGAAAATTCATCTACGTTGATGGGGAAATATGGAGATGAAGGCGATCGCTTGATTTTTAAAATTTTGAATTCGGGAGATTATTTATCTAAGGTGGATGAAGCTTTATTAAAGGATAAAGAGAGTAAAACTATTACTCCAAAAATCTCCGAAAAAGCCCTCCGATACGACTTAACCGTACCTTTTGCACGTTATGTAGTGCAACATCAAAATGAAATTACTTTTCCGTTTAAACGCTATCAAATACAGCCAGTTTGGCGTGCTGATAGACCTCAAAAAGGGCGTTTTAGAGAGTTTTATCAATGTGATGCTGATGTGGTGGGAAGCAAGTCTTTATGGCAAGAAGTGGAGTTTGTTCAATTGTATGATGAGGTATTTACCAAATTAGGTTTGACCAATACTAGCATTAAAATTAATAACCGAAAAATATTGTCAGGGATTGCTGAAATTATTGGAGCTCAAGATAAACTGATTGATTTCACTGTTGCTTTAGATAAACTAGATAAAATTGGTGTAGAAGGTGTTACCAAAGAAATGTTAGCGAAAGGTATTTCTGAAAAGGCCATTAAAAAATTGAATCCACTATTCGAATTAAGCGGATCAAATACAGAAAAGTTAAGCCAGTTGAAAGATCTATTGCGAGATTCCGACGAAGGAACGCAAGGTGTTGCTGATTTACAATTTATAATAGATAGCATAGGTGAATTAGGCTTGAAATCTGCTAAGTTGGACTTAGATGTAACCTTAGCAAGAGGCTTAAATTATTATACAGGAGCTATTTTTGAAGTACAAACTAATAAAGTGCAAATTGGCTCTATTGGAGGTGGTGGTAGATATGATGATTTAACTGGGGTATTCGGATTAAAAGATATGAGTGGTGTGGGAATATCTTTCGGGTTAGATCGTATTTATTTAGTCTTAGAAGAATTAGGATTGTTTAATGAAGAGATAGTCTCCAAGCCAAAAGTGGTATTTTTAAATTATGATGAATCGAAAGTTTTATCGCTTTTAAAAGCAGTAAAAGTATTGAGAGAAAATAATATAAAATGTGAGTTATATCCTGATGTGGCACAAAGCAATAAGCAGCAGCAAAAACAATGGAAATATGTGGTCAATCGTAAAATTGACTATGCAATAACCGATGTTGATGGAGCTATTTTTACACTTAAAAATGTAAATAACGGTGAGCAACAACAAGGTAAAATAGAAGAATTAATCAAAATAGTACAGAATTTGTAATTTTAT
>CAYRZY010000227.1:0-3130 GCA_964428855.1 uncultured Flavobacteriaceae bacterium | reverse complement strand
TGTAATTTTATCATGCAAATTTTGAGAATCTAACAGTTGATTAGTGAGAATTAGTGAAATTAGTGGCTAAAAATTCAGATAGTTAAGTAAACAAAGTTTTGACTATTTTTGTGGTTAATAAAGAATAAGAATTATGTTTGAAGGAAAAAACGGAAAGTGTATGGAAGATGAATTAAGCGATGACCATATAGCAACATCTGCTAATAACCCAGTACGAGAGGATGCTTTTGTAATTTCTGATGATGAGAAAATACAAGCTATTGAAGAAGATGTAGCACACATTCTGCATACATTGGGTATGGATTTAACAGACGATAGTTTAAAAGGTACACCACGTAGAGTTGCTAAGATGTTTGTCAACGAAATTTTTGGCGGACTGAATCCTGAAAAGAAACCGAAGCTTTCTACTTTTGATAATAACTATAAGTATGGTGAAATGTTGGTAGAAAAAAACATCACGCTGTATTCTACTTGTGAGCATCATTTATTACCTATAATTGGCAAAGCTCACGTAGCCTACATTTCTAAAGGAAATGTAATTGGCTTGTCAAAAATGAATCGTATTGTTGATTATTATGCCAAGCGTCCGCAAGTACAAGAGCGTTTGACCATGCAAATTGTACAAGAACTGCAAAAAGCATTAGGGACTGATGATGTTGCCTGTGTGATAGATGCCAAACATTTATGTGTAAACTCTCGCGGAATTAGAGATATAGCGAGTAGTACTGTAACCTCTGAATTTGGAGGTCAATTTAAAGACAATGCTGTAAAACGTGAGTTTTTAGATTATATCAAATTGGAAACGGAGTTTGAAGGTGTATAAGCAACTTAACAAAACACCTTTTTTATTTTGAGGAGCTATCCCTATTTTCATCTTATAAATTTTGAAGACATTATTGATATAAACATTAAGGATACCTATTTTGTAATACCAGTGTATATGTTGATTGTACCATTAATATTGTTGTTATTTAGTATAGGATTGGCTTATTATTTAGTTTATTATAGTGAAAAATTTAAGCCAGTCAGTTTGTTGACGATTATACATATACTAATTACATTTAGTTGTTTAGCTATTTTGTTTTTTGCCCCTAGAAGTGCTGATATTGAACCTTCAAAAGTGATTTATAGTCTTGAAAAAATTAGATTTTATGATGACTTATATAAGTATAGTGTAATTAGTTTGATAATTGCCCAAGGTTTATTTGTTGTCAATTTGATTCTTAGTTTGTTTAGAAGGGTTGAGAGTTGATTTCCCTTTAGAATACAAAATTAAGTACTACTGTTATTTTAATTGGTAATGTCATTCCGACAGAACGACCGTAGGAGTGACGAGGAATCTCAAAACCGAAATTTCATTTTATCTACTAAATTCGTGATAGCATCTAAAATTAAAGCGTTGTAAAATCCCATAGGGATTTAATGTTTGTAAATAAGATGTTGTATGTATTTGGTACGACTCCGAAGGAGTCGAATTAACCCGATATGATTTGCTTTTATAAACGTTTGAATCCTGAGGGTTCACAAGGTTGGTTATAATACCTTCTTAAGTAGGAGAGAAAGGAGAGCTAGATGTTTATTATATTGATTTTCCCCTTCGGGGAAATGTCAGAAGGACAAAGGGGATTATAAATTAGATAAAAACTCCATAGTATCCACACCATCAGCATAATCGGTTAGTGTTGGGTGTTGTGTTTCTCCAAACTTTACTGAATTTTCTATGTCATTACTAACAATACATTGAATTTGGGCTGCATCCTTTTTTAGTTGCTCTTCTAAAACAGAGATGTCATCATAATATTCATAAAATAATGTTGCAATAGGTGAAGCATAGCTAGAATCTTCCTTTAACATTAAGAAACCATTTTCTACAAGTTTAAATTCACTCATCAAATACACCGCTTTATTATAATCGTAATTGTTCTCGTATTTTTTATAATTGATGATGTCTTTATAATCGTAAACAGCGTTGAAAAGTTGATCGAAATCATATCCTTTAGGTACAAATATTTTTGAAACACTTCGGCATCCTAAGCCAAAATACCGAAAAATATCTTCTCCTAAGTTTTTCAATTCTTCTGTACTTTCATTTCCTGTAAGTACCGCAAGGCTGTTTCTATTATTTCTGATAATGTGTGGGTATTTCCCGAAATAATATTCAAAATAACGAGCGGTGTTATTACTTCCTGTAGCTATGGTTGCATCAAAATCGGTTAATTTTCCTTCACTAAAGTTGATGGTTCCTTTAAATTCTGGTTCAACATATTCTAAATACTTAGCAATTAAAGGTAAGAAATGTTTGTCATTAGATGATTGTTTTATTAAGATTTTATGTCCAGAAAGTAATACCGATAAAAAATCATGAAAGCCAACTAGCGGAATGTTTCCTGCCATGATTACAGCAATAGTCTTAGCTTCAATAGGTGTCAAATCATAAGAAGATGTCCATTGGTTTAAAGCCTCTTGGTTTAATAGTTCAGACCAGTTTTTGAAAGTAAAAACAACATGATCTAATGTGAACCAACTATTAGCTTCTCTAGCATGTTTTAGTTGAAGTTTAAAGCCATCAAAAAACAAGTCATTAAAAGGAATAGTATTATTTTTTTCAAATTCTTCTTGTGAGAATTGTTTTAAAAAATCGCCTAATTTGGTAAAAGCAATAATTCTTTGTTCTAGTGTCATTAATAGTTGTTTTCAATCCCATATATTGGGATAGTTTTGAAATTCCAATTTAAACATATAATGTGGTAAATAAACTGTTTTATTTGACATTATATATATAACTTCGCAGCCACAAATTTAACCTAAATAAACAAATGGCAATTATAATAACTGATGAATGTATAAATTGTGGAGCATGTGAGCCTGAATGTCCGAATACTGCAATCTATGAAGGAGCTGAAGAGTGGAAGTATAAAGACGGTACTTCTTTAGAAGGTAACATAGTTTTAAGTAATGGAAATGCAGTAGATGCTGAAGAAGAACAAGAGCCAGTAAGTGATGAACTGTATTATATAGTGCCAGATAAATGTACTGAATGTAAAGGTTTTCATGACGAGCCACAATGTGCTGCTGTTTGCCCCGTAGATTGCTGTGTGCCAGATGATGAACATGTAGAGACTGAAGAAGT
>CAYRZY010000226.1:0-5227 GCA_964428855.1 uncultured Flavobacteriaceae bacterium | reverse complement strand
AACCTGAGTCATTTTCAGATATTCACTCAAAAATCATTGTATGAAATGTGCGAATACTTACCAGCAACAGCTAAGCAATTGCGGACAATCAATGGCATGGGGAAGGTAAGAGTTGAAAAATATGGTGAAGAAATTTTAGAAATCATTCAAAAACATGCTAGAGCAAAAGGTTTAACACCTACTGAGGTTCGATATGAAGAAACAGAAGAAAAGACTCAGAAAGCTAAAAAAACAGACACAAAACAAGCCTCCTTAGATTTATTTCAAAGTGGAAAAACGATTGAAGAAATAGCCAAAGAACGAGGCTTGGTAAAAACAACAATAGAAAGTCATTTAGTGCATTTTATTCCGACAGGAGAAGTGAAAATAACCGATTTAATGCCAGAAAAAAAGTATAAAGAGCTTAAAAAAGTCATAAAAAAAATACCTTTTGATAGTTTTTCAGAATTGAAAGAGAAGATTGACAATAAGTTTACCTATAGTGAAATCCGATTGGTGACTAAAGAATTAAATAAAGAATCTTAAAAGAGAATTACACGATTAGATATAAGTGATACGATGACTTCAAGTTATCGTATCACTACACGATTAAATATAAATAACTAAATTTGCAGATGCTTCAAAAAGCCCTACCATTTCTTACTTGGTTGCCATTATCTAAAAAATATTGGAAAGATGACTTGATTGCTGGTATTACAGGAACCATTATTGTAATTCCACAAGCAGTTGCCTTTGCCATGATTGCGGGGATGCCTCCAATTTACGGGTTTTATACTGCCATGTTAACACCAGTTATTGCTGCAATTTTCGGATCATCCTATCATTTAGTTTCTGGCCCTACAACAACAAGCTCAATTGTTTTATATTCAATTATTAGTCAATATGTACATCCTGAAACTGATATTGAAGCCTTTGTTTCTCTAGCGATATTATTATCCTTTATGGCGGGTGTTTTTAAATTAGTAATGGGTATTGCCAGAATGGGAAAATTGGTAAATTTTGTATCAAATTCAGTTATTATTGGTTTTTCTGCGGGAGCAGGAGTCTTGATTGCTTTTAAACAATTGAAACATATTTTCGGAATTAAAGTTCCGCAAGGAAGTACCTTTTATCAAATTATTGAATATATAAGTACTCATATTTCTGAAACCAATTGGTATGCTTTTGGCGTAGCTATGGCAACATTATTTATTGCATTAACCATTCGGAAAATTAAAAAAATATCAAAATTATATATGCTTATCGCCATGGTATTAGGAAGCCTTTTTGCTGTATGGTTGAGTAAATATGGAAGCGGTATAGAAACGATAGACTCCATTCCGTCAAATTTACCACCATTTAAGCTACCTGATTTTGATTTTGCAAATATGAGTATGTTAGGAAGTGGTGCTTTAATTTTGGCAACATTAGGCTTGGTAGAAGCAGCAGCAATTTCACGCTCTATAGCCTTAAATACACATCAGAGATTAAATACCAATCAAGAGTTTGTTTCTCAAGGAATTTCAAATGTAGTTTCAAGTTTTTTCTCTTGCTATACAAGTTCTGGTTCTTTTACACGATCTAGTATTAACTATCAATCAGGAGCAAAAACACCAATGTCTGCAATTATTTCGGCAGTTGGTTTAATGTTAGTGGTATTGTTATTTGCTAAATATGCCGCCTTTTTGCCTAAACCAGCAATGGGAGGTATTATTTTATTGGTTGGTTATAATCTCATCGATTTTAAACATATCAAACAAATTATTAAGAGTAGTAAACGCGAACTCATAGTTTTTGGAGTAACTTTTTTAGGAACACTATTTTTAGATTTAGAGCAAGCATTAATCATGGGGATTTTCTTGTCGTTATTCTTTTATTTAGAAAGAACTTCAAAACCGAATATTGCAGAATTAGGACTAAACGAAGAGAAGCGTTTTGTAAACTTAATTAGAGATAATGAAGCTCAAGAATGTTCAAATCTAAAAATATTTAGAATTGATGGCTCTATGTATTTTGGTTCTATTGAAAAAATATCAGATTATTTCTCAAATTTGTATGAAGAAAATAGCGTTCAACATCTTTTAATTGTTGCAAATGGGATTAATTTTATAGATCTTGGAGCCGCAGAATGGTTTACCAATGAAGTATTAAAATGGCAAAAAAATAGAGGAGGAATCTATATTTCTGGTTTAAAAGTGATAAGTCAAGATGTACTAAAAAAAGGAGGATTTATGGATAAGATGGGAGAAGGTGTTTTTTTTCCTGATAAAGATTCTGCCATTGCAACCATTCATAAAAAAATTGACAAACCTTGTGAAGTTAAAGTTTTTAAAGAATGTAAAACAATATAATTTAACCTAAAAAACCACTGTACCTTATGTTACAATGGTTACAATAGCAAATATATACCTTTGCACGACTAAAATAATTGATTACATCAATGACATTAAAAAAAATATTTCCCATTATTGAATGGTTTTCAAGCTATCAAAAAGCATGGTTAAAAGGTGACATTAGTGCGGGTTTAACTGTTGGCATCATGTTAATTCCACAAGGAATTGCCTATGCTATGATTGCTGAATTACCTCCTATTTATGGATTGTATACTGCAATGATTCCACAAATTGTTTATGCTATTTTTGGTACTTCTCGTCAGCTAGCTGTTGGCCCTGTTGCTATGGATTCACTTATTGTTGCTTCTGGTGTAGCTACTTTGGCAGAAATAGGAACTGAGAATTTTATTGAGTTTGCAATTCTATTGGCTTTGATGATGGGCGTTTTACAAGTGCTTTTCGGAATCTTTAGGTTGGGTTTTTTAGTCAACTTTTTATCAAAACCTGTAATTAGTGGGTTTACCTCAGCGGCATCGTTAATTATTGGGCTAAACCAACTCAAACACTTAACAGGAATGAATATCAATAGAAATAGCAAGCTTCAAAATATTGTTGTAGATGCTGTACAGCATTTTAAAGAGGTTCATTTACTTACATTAAGTATTGGTGTTATTTCTATTATTACCATTGTACTATTTAAAAAATATTTAAAGAAAATTCCTGCTGCTTTGGTTGTCGTTATTGTAAGTATCATTGCTGTAAAGCTATTGCATTTAGAGCAGTTTGGTGTTAAAATAGTAGGTGTGATTCCTGAAGGATTACCTGCTCTTAAAATTCCACATTTTGATTTAGAAATTTTACAAAAACTTGCGCCACTTGCATTTACATTGTCATTTATTGCTTTTCTAGAGGCTATTTCTGTAGCAAAAGCCATAGAACTTAAACATACAAATTATAAAGTTGTTCCCAATCAAGAATTGATAGCTTTAGGTATGGGTAATATTATAGGTTCTTTCTTTCAAACATATCCTGCAACTGGAGGGTTTTCAAGAACAGCTGTGAATGACCAAGCAGAAGCAAAAACACCACTAGCTGCGTTAATTTCTGCATTGGTTGTCGGATTGACCCTACTATTTCTAACACCTGTCTTTTATTATTTACCCAAAGCCGTATTGGCCGCAATAATTATGGTTGCCGTTTTTGGCTTATTAGATTTCAATGTGCCAAAACAGTTATTAAAATACTCTAAAAGAGATTTAGTAATCTTAAATCTAACCCTGTTAGTTACAGCTACTATTGGCATTAAAGAAGGAATTTTTACAGGAGTTATTCTTTCGTTAGGTATGTTAATTTATAAAAACACAAAACCTCATTTTGCTATTTTAGGAAATATTCCGAACACCCATTTTTATAGAAATAAAGAACGTTTTAAAGATGTAATTATTGATGATGCCATTTTAATTGTTCGTTATGACTCTCAATTACATTTTGCAAACACTACCTTTTTCAAGGATAAATTGCAAGAATTTACAGAAGAAAAAGGAGAAAAATTAAAGGCGATTATTATTGATGGTGAAAGTTTAAGTAGTTTAGATAGTAGTGCTATTTATGCCTTAAATGAAATTTTAGCTTATTTTAAAGCAAAGCAAATAGAAGTTTTATTTTCAGGACTAAAAGGACCTGTACGTGATACCTTTAAAAAATCAGGTTTGATAGATAAAATAGGGTTTGACAGGTGCTTTTTAAGCATTCAAGAAGCGGTTGACTGCTACAGAGCAACGTGCAATGACAAGCCTAAAGAGCATAATTTTCAAGAATATATTAAACAATCGAATACCTAGTAGACTATTCAAAATATTAATAATTAAGTAAATACAAGCAATTATGTAACATACGTTACAAATAAAGTTGTAATTTTAACTAACTTTGAGAGACTAATAATAAGAACAATAACTAAAATATAAACATATGAAAGTTGAACAATTATTTACAGGATGTCTTGCCGAAATGGCATATTACATCGAATCTAATGGTGAAGTAGCAATTATAGATCCGTTAAGAGAGACAGCCCCTTATATTGAAATGGCAAAAGCAGATAATGCAAAAATAAAATATATATTTTTAACACATTTTCATGCTGATTTTGTTTCTGGACAATATGATTTAGCACAAAAAACAGGAGCTAAAATTATTTTTGGCCCTAGTGCTACTGCTGAATATGATATTTATGTAGGTACGGATGGAGAGTTGTTTCCTTTAGGAGACATCAATCTTAAATTATTACATACCCCAGGTCATACCATGGAATCTTTATCATTAGTATTAATTGATGAAAAAGGAAATACACCTTATTTATTTTCTGGAGATGCCTTATTTATTGGAGATGTTGGACGCCCTGATTTAGCTGTGAAATCTGGAAGTATTACCGAAGCTGATTTAGCAGGTTTCTTATTTGATTCTTTACGTAATAAAATAATGACCTTACCAGATGATATTATTGTATATCCTAATCACGGTGCAGGTTCAGCTTGTGGTAAGAACATGAGTTCTGAGACTTTTGACACCTTGGGTAATCAAAAGAAAACAAACTATGCATTACGTGCAGATATGACTAAAGAGGAGTTTATTACTGAAGTAATTACAGGTTTAAAAACACCTCCACAATATTTTCCTAACAATGCAAGAATGAATAAGTCAATCAATACAAGTATTGATAGCATTTTAGAAAAAGGAATGACAGCTTTAGATGCTGCTACTTTTAAAGAAATGAGCGAACAAAAAGATGTGTTGGTAATAGATACACGTTCTAAAGAAGCATATACAGAAGAAGGTACAGTACCAGGTGCTTGGTTTATTGGTATTGATGGTAGTTTTGCTCCTTGGGTTGGTGCTTTAGTAACCAATATCCAACAAAA
>CAYRZY010000225.1:0-5236 GCA_964428855.1 uncultured Flavobacteriaceae bacterium | reverse complement strand
TTAAGTGTTCAATAAAAGTATACTGAGCGAAGAAAGGGGAGATTGTTAACACTCATAATTGAATAAAAAATTAAAAAAGATTATTGTTTGAGTTTTCAATCCCTCCGTCCACGCCAAAAAGCGTGGCCACCTCCCTTTATCTAAAGGGAGGAGCTTACAGCCAAACATAAAAAGATGTGGGTATGCCATCAAAGCAGTCGACAGGTGAGTTCGTAGCAAATAATCCTAAAATTCAAATAATAGCTTACTTAAACCTGTATTTTAAAGAATTATTATTTATCAGGATCAATAGCATTCAAAATCCATTCTAATTCAGGATCAATATTTTGTAAACGATCTTCAATTTTTGGTATAATTCGAACATCTGGTTTAATTCCATACCCGTCTTTTTTTGTTTTATACAAGGCTTCAATTTGTGCCAAGCCAATTCTCATTTTTATTTTTGAAGTTGGTAATTCAGCATAATTAAACACTCCTGCGACTGTACCGTTATACGACCCTCCTGTTTCTTCACCAACAAAAATGGCTCTTTTACCGCCATGCAAATTGGTTGATAAAATAGAAGATGCAGAGTAAGAGCCTCCATTAATTAGCACAAATATTTTTCCTTTAAAATTTAACGGATTTGGTTTTTTAGCCTTCGCACTACCAAATCTAAAGTACTTTTTACCATCTTTTTTACTCGATTTAAACAAACTAAATATTGCTGTTATTGGCGACAATAAACCTGATAGTATCTTAACAGATGTAGGGGTATTCTTTGACATTGAAGATTTTAAAAAAGGCTGTCTGGTCAATACTTCAGATTTTTCTATTAATTGATACTCTTTATCTGTCAAATAAGAGTAAAATTTGTCAATTTCAGTCAATCTACCACCAGTATTATCTCTTAAATCAATAATTAACACTTCTGATTTTGCAGAATCTATTTTAGTAAAACTTTCTTCGTAAAACTTCTTGTAGCTCCCGTTATTAAATCCTCTAATCTTAATGTAAGCAACACGACTGTCTTTACCTATAAAATTAAAATTTCTTGTATATCTTTTTCTTGATTTTTCAAAACCATGTTTGGCATTGTACTTTTTTTGTTGCTTTTGTTTTGCCTTTAAAAGGCTCTTTTCTACTTTGGTAAGCTTTGTAGGTTTCTTTTTTAATGAGTCCTTATTTGTTTTTTTTGAAATAGAATCTTTTGCAATTCTTCTAAAAACTTTAGTGAATAATGAATCCTCTTTTTTAAGTGTTAGTGTTATACTATCTAAAAACCCCTTATCCGTATAATAATACCCAGAAAATCTAGCACCTATCATTTTTTTCTGAAAAGTAGTATTGTAACCGTCAGATGTAAATAACATTTTATAATTAGTAATCAACCTTGAAGCAGGTTCATCATTAACTTTAAGAACCTTGCTACCTACTATTGTAGAATCTGCACCTCGTGTATTTACAATCCATAAAGAGTCTTTGAAAATTTCAAAATCTAACTCATAAAATTCAAATTTCTTCTTTTTATTCAGCTTGTTTTCTTTATTTGTAAATCTTCGTTTTGGAGGTGTTACAGTGATATGCCCTTGTCTAACTTCGGCAATAACTGGAGCTAATTTTTTATAAAAATCTTGACTTGACATCGGATTTATAATCGTAGTCTTTAAGCTATCAAATTTATAATCTAGCTTTTCTTTGGCGATGTATAAATATAATTTAGGATGTAGTTTTTGTAGTTTAGCATAAGCGATATCTACATCATTCTGCAATCCTTTTATAGGATGCAATTTAGAAACCTCTGCATTATAGGTTTTAACACTTGAACAAGAAACGATCAATATTACGATAAAAAAACTAGTGAAAATTTTCTTCATATTTCTCTTAATTAGAATGTAAATATGCTAAATTTTTAATCAAAAAGAATGCCAACTCATAAAATTATTACTTCATTTAAATAGAATTGATATTATATTGGTATTTTTATACGGTCTAATGTTACAATTTATGCAAAAAATAGTGCTGCTTTTTTTATTGATTATTGTCAATTTTAGTTTTTCGCAAGAGAATTTAATCTTTGATGAGCTTATTGAAGCTGAGGCAAAATCGGCTTCAAAAATCATTGCTCATAAAGCAAATATAAACACTGCTAATTATGACATTACTTATCATAAATTAGAATTTACGGTTGATCCGGCAATAGCATTTATAAACGGAACAGTAAGCACAACTTTTACTGCCAAATCAGCTATGAATACAGTTACTTTTGACTTATCAAACAAATTAACGGTCTCAGAAGTAACTCAAAACGGAGCTATTCTAAACTATACTCAAAGTACTAATGAATTGGTGATTACGCTATCACAAACCCTAGCTCAAGGACAAGAATCTACCGTCAAAATAACCTACAGCGGAAACCCAGTAAGCTCAGGTTTTGGTTCGTTTGAGCAAGAAACCCACAACGGTGCTCCGATTATTTGGACATTGTCAGAACCTTATGGTGCAATGGGATGGTGGCCTTGTAAGCAAGATTTGAATGATAAAATTGATGCTATTGATGTTTATATCACAGCTCCTCAACAATATGTTGCTGTTTCAAATGGTTTAGAGCTAAGTCAGACTATAAATGGTGCAAATAAAATTACACACTTTAAACATCAATATGCAATCCCTGCTTATTTAATTGCCTTTGCAGTTACCAATTACGAAGTATATTCACATACCGTTAATAATAACGGAAATCCTTTTGATATTATCAATTATGTATATCCTGAAAGCTTGACAACGGCTCAAAGTCAAACAGGAATAACAGTTGATATCATGAATCTTTTTACTGAGTTCTTTGGTGAATATCCGTTTGCGGATGAAAAATATGGACATGCACAATTTGGATGTCCTTGTGGTATGGAACATACTACAGTTTCATTTATGGTAAATTTTAGCAGAGGATTAATTGCACATGAATTGGCACATCAATGGTTTGGAGACAAAATTACTTGTGGTAGCTGGAAAGATATTTGGCTCAATGAAAGTTTTGCTACGTATTTAAGTGGTTTGACCATAGAAAATTTAGATGGCAATGACAGCTTTATTCAATGGAGAAAAGGTAAAAACAACTCTATAACATCCCTACCAGATGGTGCTGTTTACTTATCTGACCAAGATACTACTAGTGTGGGTAGAATTTTTAGTTCAAGATTGTCATATAACAAAGGTTCAATGGTGTTACATATGCTAAGAAAAAAATTAGGTGATGCTAATTTTTTTCAAGGATTAAAAAATTATTTGGCTGACCCAAATTTAGCCTATGGTTATGCGAAAACACCTGATGTAATCGCTCATTTAGAAACTGTAAGTGGTGAAAATCTTACTGAATTTTTTAAGGATTGGATTTACAATCAAGGATACCCAAGTTATTCATTAAAATGGCATCAACCACAAACAGATCAGGTTAAAATCACACTAAATCAAGATCAAAGTCATACTTCCGTATCCTTTTTTGAAGCTCCTGTCCCCATCAGAATACATGGTGAAGGTGGTGAGGTTTTAGATCTCGTTTTAAATAATAACTCAAACGGAGAAGAATTTATAGAGGCTGTAACTTTTAAGGTTACATCCATTGAATTTGACCCTGATGCACATTTAATTTCTAAAAACAATAGTGTAGTTCTTGGTGTTGATGATGAAGTCTTGGCTTCTCAGTTTACAGTCTATCCAAATCCTGTTACTGATGAAATTTTTATTAAAAATCCAACTCATATCCACATAGAAAAAATTACCATTTACAATAGTATTGGACAAATTGAAACTCGGTTAACAAATACAAATACTATTAATGTGTCAAAATTGACTAGTGGATTACACTTTCTTAGCATCCAAACCGAACAAGGCGTATTGCATAAATCCTTTTTAAAAAATTAAGTAAATGATGCATTCTATTCTTGACAATGCTTTTAAAAAAGCCAAATCACTGACTATAAATAAGGATTCAAAGATTATTTTATTTAGCGATTTGCATAAAGGCGATAATAGTTATGCTGACGATTTCTCTCACAATATGGAAATCTACAAATATGCCCTTAAAAAATATTATGAAAAAGACTACACGTATATAGAATTAGGAGACGGCATAGAACTTTGGGAAAACTATGATTTTGAACCCATCTACAAAGCTCATAAAAGTACTTTTGAATTGTTGAAATTGTTTTACAATGATGATAGATTACATATGCTTTGGGGCAATCACGATATGATTTTTGGAGACCCAATTACGGTAGAAAAAATGCTATATAAAGTTTTTCCACCTAAAAATATTCAAGAAAAAGAACGTCTTTTTGATTTAGAATATCACGAAAGTATCTTATTACACATTGAAAATACCAATAAAAAAATATTCTTAATTCACGGACATCAAGCAGATTGGTTCAATTATAAATTTTGGAAAGTAAGTCGTTTTTTTGTGCGTTATTTTTGGAAACCTTTACAAAAATGGTTCAATGTAAAAGACCCAACCAGTCCTGCAAAAAACTATAAGAACTTAATAAAAGTAGAACAAAAATTAAAAGATTGGATGTTGAAAAACAACAATCAAATGGTAATTGCTGGTCATACACACAGACCGCGTTTTCCTGACCCAGGTCTATTGCCTTATTTTAATGATGGTAGTTGCGTACACCCAGAGTCCATTATTGGTTTAGAAATTGAAAACTTAAAAATATCTATGGTGAAATGGCACTTTAAAGTCGATGAAGCTAAAAATAAAAGCATTGTAAAAACTGTGTTGGCTGGTCCTGAAAATTTAGATCTGTATTTATAGTGAGAGATTATTCACTCTACTACTTTACTCCCGATATCTTTCGGGGCTGAATGATACACCGCCAACTGAATACTGCTACTGCCTACTAAAATCTCTAAATTTTAACTAAAACTTTGTATTTTCCTTTTGGGGGCTAGGGAGATTATTCAAACCCTTCGCTAAAAAATTCTTTTAAAGGAATTTCCATTGCTTCTGTAATTAATGTTATAGTCACTATATTTGAAGTAACAATTCCTTTCTCTATTTTATAAATATATTGTCTGTCTTTTCCTGTAAGGTTTGCCAATTCTACTTGTGTAAGTTTTTGTTGAAGTCTGAAATACTTTACTCGTTCACCTACTTGAATAGGCAAACTGTTTTTTATTTCATTAATTTTTTTGTCAGACAACAAACTCATACGAGCAAATTGCATGATTTGTTAAAATAACATGTAACCTCGTA
>CAYRZY010000224.1:0-5243 GCA_964428855.1 uncultured Flavobacteriaceae bacterium | reverse complement strand
GGTGTTGTAGAGTTAACCATAGCTTTACATTATGTGTTTGATACACCTAATGATATATTGGTTTGGGATGTTGGTCATCAAGCCTACGGGCATAAAATTTTAACTGAGAGAAAAACAATTTTTGATACCAATAGACAATTAGGAGGTCTTTCTGGTTTCCCCAAAAGAAGTGAAAGTGAGTATGATGCTTTTGGGGTTGGACATTCTTCAACGTCTATTTCAGCTGTATTAGGGATGGCTATCACTTCTGCATTAAAAGGGGAAACTGAAAAACAACATGTTGCCATTATTGGCGATGCTTCTATTGCTAGCGGAATGGCTTTTGAAGGCCTTAACCATGCAGGGGTTACTGACGCAAATTTATTGATTATTTTAAACGATAATGCGATGGGCATTGACCCAAGTGTTGGAGCATTGAAAAATTATTTGACCAATATCAAAAAAGATAAAAAAGCTAGAAAACACAATATTATTGAAGCATTAAATTTTGATTATTCGGGGCCGATTGATGGGCATGATATCAAAGCTGTTATTACAGAACTCGAACGATTAAAAACCATAAAAGGGCCTAAATTTTTACATATTATTACCACCAAAGGTAAAGGATTACAAAAAGCTGAAGAAAACCAAGTAACCTACCATGCTCCAGGAAAATTTGATGCTAAAACAGGTGAGTTAATGCCCAAAGAAGCCTTGAGGCAGCAGCCTCCAAAATACCAAGATGTATTTGGTTTGACCTTGGTGGAATTGGCAAAACAAAATGAAAAAATTATAGGTATTACACCAGCTATGCCTACAGGTAGCTCCTTAAAATTTATGTTAGAGGAAATTCCTGACAGAGCTTTTGATGTTGGTATTGCAGAACAACATGCAGTTACACTTGCAGCAGGCATGGCAACACAAGGAATGATGCCTTTTTGTACTATTTATTCTACTTTTTTACAACGTGCTTACGATCAAGTAATACACGATGTTGCTCTACAAAAATTACCTGTTGTTTTCTGTTTGGATAGAGCAGGCTTGGTAGGTGAAGATGGTGCAACACATCATGGTGTATTTGATATTCCGTTTTTAAGGTGTATTCCGAATCTGATTGTATTTGCTCCTATGAATGAAATTGAGCTCAGAAACATTATGTACACAGCTCAATTGGGATTAGATTTTCCTATTGCGATACGGTATCCGAGAGGCAAAGGAACAATTACCAATTGGCAACAGCCTTTTAAACAACTAGAAATTGGCAAAGGAAAAACTATAAAAGAAGGTTCTAGAATAGCAGTTTTAAGTATTGGAACTATTGGAAATACTATTGTTGAAGTGTGTAGAGAATTATCGGACAAGGAAGCCTTGGCACATTACAATATGCGTTTTATAAAACCTTTGGATGCAGATTTATTACATACCATATTTCAGAAATTTGACAAAATAATCACCATAGAAGATGGAACTATAGTGGGCGGATTTGGAAGTGCTGTCCTAGAATTTGTTCAAGAACATCACTATAAAAATAAGTTGATAAAACGTCTAGGGATTCCTGATAAATTCATAGAACATGGTGCTGTTTCGGAATTACAAGAACAATTAAAATTGGATAAAAGTTCAATTAAAAAATTTATTGAAGAGCTTTTTATATAAAAAAAGCATCATAATTTCAAAAAATAGTTAAATTTGCACGCTTAACTGCTAATCATCCCCAATTAGTTTAATAATAATGCTCTAAACAAAATATTGGAATGAGAATTTTCTTAACTACTGTAATTTTCCTGTTTTTCTATTCATTTACTACTGCTCAAATAATAGATTCAATACCTATTGTCAAACAATCTGGTTCAATAGAAAAATCTATTGATTCTATAAAAATTGATACGTCTAATGTTCTGACTCGAATAGACTCCCTTAGAAAGGACAATAGTGAAGCTCTAAAAATAGATTCACTTAAATTACATATCCTCTCACTTAAATCGCATGTTAAATCGCTTAAATCACACGTTAGCTTACTAAATGATCATAACGGCTCTCTTAAAATAAATAATAGTTTACTTGAAGAACGTATTAATACACAAAAAATACAATCTGATTCTTTACTTAAACCTTATTATGCTATCCAATTTGACTCTACTTTAAATAAAGATATTTATAATTCTAAATTTAGAGTGTCAACAAATAAATTAACCAACGATACTATTTATATACCTCTACCAAAAGAAAATCGCTATATAACACCCATAAAACATTTGCAAATTGACACCTTAAAAACTGTAAATAAAATAGCTAAAATTAATGTTAGAACTACAAAGTATGCAGCTGACCCTGTTTGGTGGGATCACAGAAATAGCATAGGCTTAGATATCAATGAGGCAGCATTTCTCAACTGGAATTCGGGTGGTATTAATTCTATTTCTGGTCTTTTAAAAGTTGATTTGGCAAGGTTTTACAAAAAACTACATGTACTTTGGAACAATGAATTGTATGTTCGGTATGGTTTAAATCAACAAGAAGAAAAAGGGTTGAGAAAAACAGAAGACAAAATTGAGTATAACTCTACATTTGGTTACAGAAGAGATACTATTTCTAATTGGTTTTACTCAGTAAAACTGAATTTTAAAACACAGTTTACTGATGGGTATAAATACCCAAAGACTAGCTCTCCAATTTCTAGAGTTTTCGCTCCTGCGTATTTGTTTTTAGGAGCTGGTACTCATTATGAAAACAAAGAACAAAGTTTTTCACTATACCTATCTCCTTTTACTCTAAAATCTACTTTTGTTTTAGACAATACCCTTTCTAATGAAGGGGCTTTTGGAGTCGTAAAGGGTGAAAAATCAAGACATCAGTTTGGATTTTTATTAGAAAGTGTTTTTCGAAAAGAGGTTGTGAAAAATGTATTAATGACAAATAAATTAAGTTTGTATACTGATTATATAAAAGACTTTGGCAATGTTGATGTCAATTGGGAGCTGAATTTCGCATTAAAAATTAACAAATATATTATGGCCTCTGTTGGCACACATCTTATTTATGATGACGATATAAAATTTAAAGATGATATTGATAATAATGGCACTTTAGAAACACTTGGTGCTAGAGTGCAATTGAAACAATTTTTAGGTATCGGATTGACGTATCGTTTTTAATCGCAGGGTGATAACCAAAAAGGATTTCTATTTAATACTTAGCACCCTATTAGGTTTTTTTATACTTCAACACCATTAATTTTTTTATGTAACAAAATAGCTGCTCCATCAGACATACTTGCTATAAAATTACAAACAAAAAGAATTCTTTGATAAACATCTTCATTCAACACTTGATATTTTTCTGGCAGTACTTCTAAGATTAAGCTGTCATAACTCGAAGCTTTTCCATTGTACGAATTATTTACTGCATTGATAAAAACATCTAACAAATCGTCTAAAATTCGATACCCTGAAATCTCTTTTTCTATAACTTCTTTACTTCTGTAAATTTTATTGACACTAATCTTAATGATATCATTTATTTGAGCTTCATACTTACATTTATCCAATAATGAAATGTGATAATCACCCGATAAAATAGCTTCTTCATTTTCTAAAAATACATGAACAGCTTCATTTATTAAATTGCCAATTGCCAAGGCTCTTAAATAGCTCAATCGATCTTTCTTAGTAGTTAGCTGATAATATTTTTCGGTATTTATGGTGTCTCTAACTAAATTTATCAAATATTCTAAAGCAAATTCTTCTTCTATCAATCCGAGGTTGATACCATCTTCAAAATCGATAATAGTGTAGCAAATATCATCGGCCGCTTCAACTAAAAAGGCTAAAGGGTGACGGCTGAACGTAATGTCATTGCCTGTTCTTACTTTTTTCAATCCTAAATCATTGGCTATGTCTTTAAAAAAGGCTTTTTCTGACTGAAAAAATCCGAATTTTTTATCAATAATATGTGCCGTTGGTTTTTTAGGTAAAGACTCTTTCGGGTATTTCATAAAAGCCGCCAAGGTTGCATACGATAAGCGTAAACCACCATCAATCCCTTCTCTGGTTTCGGTTAAAATTTTAAATCCGTTAGCATTACCTTCAAAATCTATCAAATCTTGCCATTGCTTATCGGATAATTCCTTTTTATAATGCTGTCCTTTACCCGTTTTAAAATATTCGCCAATTGCTTTTTCGCCACTGTGACCAAAAGGTGGATTCCCAATATCATGTGCCAAACAAGCACTGGCTACTATAGCTCCAAAATCATTGGCATGATAACCTAAGTCTTTTAGTGTAGGATACTTTTCTAAGAGTTGTTTCCCAACAATCCGCCCTAAAGAGCGTCCAACAACAGACACCTCTAAACTATGGGTTAGACGTGTGTGTACAAAGTCGGTTTTAGAAAGTGGAATTACCTGAGTTTTATCTTGTAAACTCCTGAAAGAATCAGAAAAAATAATCCGATCATAATCTACTTCAAAACCTATTCTAGTTTCATCTTGCTGATTTCGTAATCTTTTTTTGGTGTCTCCAGAGCGTTTTAGAGAGAGTAATTGTTCCCAGTTCATGGTTGAAAATTTAGATGTTTGCAAGGTACATCATTTTAGTTTTAATATACCCTTAGAACTAGTACCAGCCATTAAATTTGCAACAATTTTTGTTTTCGGGAACTGATGTACCCCCTACTATTAATAAAAGTGTTTCCTTTCGTTCATTTTTGTTATTTGATGATTTTCCTTACTTCTACTATAATAATGGATTGGGTTTTTGCAATTTCCTTTATGTGCCATAAACCCATATCCTTTATTTGGACTTGGACTTTTTTTATAAAATATATATTCACAACCATCTATTTCTATAATTTCCAAATCATGAACATCAATTTTATTGATTAGCTGTTCGGTTAGTACTTCGACTTCTTTAATTTCTTTTTTTGGAGCTTGTGTTTCGCAAGCACTAAATAAAAATAGAAGGACAATACTGTAAATTAATTTGTTCATTTTATGAAGAGTTTAAAAATCATGAAATATTTTTATAATAAATACATAACACACAATAAGCCTACACCGCCTAATACTATTGCATAAGGGAAGGCCATTTTTACCATTTTACCATAAGATAAATTGATTAGAGGTGCTAAGGATGAGGTTAATAAAAATAAAAATGCTGCTTGACCGTTTGGTGTTGCTACACTTGGTAAATTTGTTCCTGTATTTATAGCGATTGCCAATTTTTCGTATTGTAGTCTTGTTAATTCTCCTGCTTTAAAAGCGGCTT
>CAYRZY010000223.1:0-5261 GCA_964428855.1 uncultured Flavobacteriaceae bacterium | reverse complement strand
TATAAGTATGCCTTTTGAAGTTAATTATTTTGATGGAAAATCTTCAAGAACTCATAAAGCTACGCTAAGTGTTAATGCATTAGCCTTTATGGTTTCATATACCAATGAAAATAATGTACCTGTGGTAGTTTCTTGGGAAATGTCTGCTATTAAAAAGTCAGGAATTTATACTAAAGATTTTATTTCTTTTACTTACGGAGACTCATTTCCGTTTCAGAGGATTGAAAGTGCTGATAAAAATTTTATCGAGTATGTAAATAATAGTGACCAAAAAAATCTAAATAACTCTTTAGATGTGATGTTGCACAAATCTAAAAAACGGTCACTAGTATTTTTATTGTTAACATTAATAACGGTTGGAGTTGCTAGCTATTTTTATATTATACCAACTGTAGCTACAGGATTTGCAACAACATTAACAGAAAAGAATGTTATTGATTTTGGTGACTATGTTTTTAGAGTATTATCTACAGAACTAGAAATAAATGAAGAAGCTACAAAAAAACTGCAAGAGTTTGCAGATGAAATGACCATAGAAAGTGCATTTCCTTTAAAGCTATATGTTGTGCAAAGTGACGAAATGAATGCTTTTGCATTATCTGGAGGTAAAATAATAGTCTTTTCATCATTATTAGAAAAAATAGAAACGGAAGCTCAATTGGCAGCTCTAATTGGTCATGAGGTTTCTCATATAGAAAATAGACATGTGCTTAAAAATATAGCTAGAAACCTTTCGGGTGCTATTTTTGTATCTGTTTTATTTGGGGATATTAATGGAGCAACTGCCGTTTTGATGGATAATGCACATATGTTTAAACAGCTTTCTTATACACGAAGTTTAGAAAAAGAAGCAGATTTTTTCGGGCTAGATATTATGAGAAATAGTAATGTTGATCTACACGGAATGCCACAGTTATTTGAAATTTTACAAAAAGAGAGTGCCTTTGATATCCCTACTTATTTAAGCAATCATCCGATGTTGGAAAACAGAATTATTTACACTGAGAAGATCGCAAATGAGCAGGGAGAATTTCTTGCAAATACTGTTTTGCAAGAAAAATGGCAACAGATTAAAAAATCTTTAGATAATAACAATGAATAAAAACATCATAGTTACAGGAGCGAGTAGAGGTATAGGTTTTGAACTAGTACAGTTATTGGTAAAGCAAGGCCATCAAGTTTTGGCATTGTCTAGAAATATAGAATCATTGACAAAACTAAAGTTAGAGAACCTACATACAATTGCTACTGATATTGGGAATACAGACGATTTGAAAAAAGTTTCAGCATTTGTTTCTACTCATTGGAAAGAGGTAGATGTACTTATCCACAATGCTGGTAAACTGGTAAATAAGCCTTTTATAGAAACTACAACTAATGATTTTCTAGAAGTATATAAAGTAAATGTTTTTGCCGTTGCAGAGCTTACAAAAATAATAATACCGTATTTAAAAAACGAGAGTCATGTTGTTGCAGTAAGTAGTATGGGCGGTATTCAAGGTAGTATGAAATTCCCAGGTTTGGCAGCGTACAGTTCTTCTAAAGGAGCTGTGATTACTTTATTCGAATTGTTAGCTGAAGAATATAAAGAAAAAAATATTGCATTTAATTCGTTGGCATTAGGTGCTGTGCAAACAGAAATGTTAGCTGAAGCTTTTCCTGATTATAAAGCACCAACTACTGCAGTAGAAATGGCCAACTATATTGCGAATTTTGCTTTGACAGGTAATCAGTTTTACAACGGAAAAATATTGCAGGTTTCATCGAGTACACCATAAAATATCTTATGAAATCAATTCTAGAAAAATACATTCCTTTAGCATCTGTTGAACAGGTGAATGATTTACTCAAGCGGCATCCATGTACGTTGAAAATTGTCAATAATCGAAAAACAAAACATGGCGATTTCAGGAAGTTACCATCTGGTCAATATCAAATTACTATAAATAATGACTTGAATTCTTATCGTTTTTTATTGACGCTTATCCATGAAATTGCTCACTTAAAAAATCATAAAGAAAATGGGAGGGTAAAACCACATGGGATAGAGTGGAAGTTGAATTTTCAGCATTTGATGTTGCCATTTATCAATCCTGAAATTTATCCTAAAAGAATTTTATCATATTTAGCACGTTATATAAAGAATCCGAAGGCAAGTACTGATACTGATGTGCATTTGTCATTGGCTTTAAAACAGTATGATGAGAAAAACGGAAATAGTTATATCTTTGAAATACCAATAAAAAGTAAATTCATTCATAATAAGCGTATTTTTGAACGAGGAAACAAAAGAAGAACTCGATATGAATGTGTAGAAATTAAAACTAAAAAAAGATATTTGTTTCATCAAAATGCTGAGGTAGAATTGATAAATTAGAAGCATTCCTGTCTTTTGTTGAAGTTTATATAGAATAGTTGAATTTTTATTATAGGTTGTGAAATAGATTGTCCCCTTGAGAGGACTTTAGGGTGTAAAAAATAGAAAAGTATGAAAAATAATTATTATGCAATAATTATGGCAGGTGGAGTTGGATCAAGATTTTGGCCAGTAAGCACCAAACAATTCCCAAAACAATTTCACGATATGTTAGGGAAAGGAGATTCTTTATTACAAAGAACTTTTAAAAGACTGTCAAAGCTAATCCCTAAAGAGAATATTTTAATTGCAACCAATTCGGGGTATAAAGACTTAGTTTTAGAGCAACTTCCTGATGTTTCTGAACAACAACTGCTCTTAGAGCCAACCATGCGTAACACAGCTCCATGTATATTGTATGCAGCTTTGAAAATACAACAGAAAGACCCAAATGCAGTGATGATTGTCGCACCTTCTGATCATTGGATAGATGATGAAGATGAGTTTATTAAAAATATTCAAACTTCGTTTAATGCTTGTGCTGAAAATGATATTTTAATGACTTTAGGTATTCAACCTACAAACCCGAATACAGGTTATGGTTATATAAAGTTCTCATCTGACGGAATTGAACAAAATTCAGACATTAAAAAAGTAGATAATTTCACTGAAAAACCTGATTTACAAACAGCAGTACAATTTTTAGATAGTGGTAATTATGTTTGGAATGCCGGTATTTTTATTTGGAGTGTGAAGAGTATTGCTTTAGCCTTTGAAAAATATTTACCTGAAATGAACACCTTATTTTGTAAAGGGAATAATACGTATAATACCGATTTTGAAGATGATTTTATAGAAGATAATTATGCGAAAGCTGAGAATATCTCGATAGATTATGGAATTATGCAGAACGCTAAAAACATCTATACTTTACCTGTTGATTTTGGTTGGAATGATTTAGGAACATGGAGTTCTTTATATGAAAAATTAGAGAAAGATAAAGACAACAATGCTATTGTAAATGCTAAAACTATATTTAAGGATGCTTCAAATAATATGATAAGTACATCAATAAATAAACATGTTGTCATTCAAGGATTACATAATTTTATTGTTGTTGAAAAAGATAATGTATTGTTAATTTGTCCTAAAAAGAACGAACAAGAAATTAAACAAATAGTTGCTGAAGTTAAGCAACAATTTGGGGATGATTTAGTATAATTTAATGATTAACCCATGGAAGAAAACCTACAAGAAGAAGATATAGAAATTAAAAAGGAAGAAGCCAAAAAGAAAATGACAGGCTTGCTTGGTGGTTTTAAAGAGTTTATGTCTGTACTGTTAGATATCAAATCAGGAACTGACAAAGCTGGGACAGTACAAGCCATTAAAGACACTATTTCAATGCAAGGACATACTGCATGGATTCTAGTTTTTTCTATCTTAATAGCTTCTATTGGTTTAAATGCAAATTCGGCAGCGGTTGTTATTGGTGCGATGTTAATTTCACCTTTAATGGGGCCTATTTTGGGTGTTGGATTGTCTTTTGGTACAAATGATATGGAGACCTTACGGCGGTCAATGGTGAATTTAGGTGTTATGGTAAGTTTGAGTTTAATTACTTCCTTTTTGTTTTTTAGTATTCCTTGGTTTCAAGAAGCTACCCCAGAAATTTTAGCCCGAATACGACCAGATGTTAGAGATGTTTTTATTGCTTTGGCAGGTGGGTTGGCATTAATTATTGCCATTAGTCGTCCTTCAGCTCAAACCAATACAGTTGCAGGTGTTGCTATTGCTACTGCTTTAATGCCGCCATTATGTGCTGCTGGTTATGGTTTGGCTATCTTTAATTGGAAATATTTTTTTGGTGCAATGTTTCTATTTACCATTAATACTATTTTTATTGCTTTAGCAACCTTTGTTATTGTAAAGTTTTTAAACTTTCCGATGGTGAAATATATCAATACTGAAAAGCGAAAACGCGTAGCTCAATTTGCTTCTTTATTAGCATTTATAATTTTAGTAGGTAGTATTTATCAATTTTATGGATTATTTAAAGAGAATAGGTTTAAACAAAGAGCAGGTAGCTTTGTGGAAGAACTAAAGGATAACGGAATTAATATTATTGATGAAGATGAAAATAATTATGATTATGTCAATAATGAAATTAATTTAGTATTGTATGGTAGAAATTTATCTGGTAAAGAGTTGCAAAAATGGAATACAAAATTAGTGGATTTTGGTTTAGGAGGAACAAGCTTGAATATGAAACAAGGTGCTGATAATACAGATTTACGTGCTGAGGTGAAAAGCTTGTCGGATTTATATGTCCAAAATCAAAAAATAATTACTTCACGTGACGATGATATTAAAAATAAAGAAGATCAAATTCGTTTGTTAGAAAATGAATTGTCTCGATTTTATGACAATCAAGTGCCTTTTAAAGAAATTAGCAAAGAAGCTAAGATAAATTATGAAGAGATTGAGCAATTGAGCTACTATAAACAGATAAAAACGGATTTTAATAAGATAGATTCTTTAGCTGTTTTTAGTGTAAAGTGGAAAGAGAATGTTACTAAAAAAACTAAGAATAACCAAGAGCAAAAATTAAAATTATGGCTTAAAGTTAGATTGAAGTTAGATACCTTAAAGGTAGTGAGAGAGTAAGTTAGTTTATAGTTTCTATTTAGTTTAAAATTTAAACAGTAGAATTTTCCAATATTTGTTTAAGTCGGGTATAGGATAAATATTCAATACTTATAACCTGAGTTCGACCTAAGATTTGTCTGTAGTTTAGATGAATTTTTATTCAATTTGAAGACGAATTTTAGAAAGACTAACAGGTTAGTTTGAGGGAATTTGACGAAAAACCGACAACGGAGGTTCACGAACACTTTAAATAAAT
>CAYRZY010000222.1:0-5329 GCA_964428855.1 uncultured Flavobacteriaceae bacterium | reverse complement strand
CCAGATAAATGTACTGAATGTAAAGGTTTTCATGACGATCCACAATGTGCTGCGGTTTGCCCAGTAGATTGCTGTGTGCCAGATGATGAACATGTAGAGACTGAAGAAGTGTTGTTAGAGAAGCAGCGTTTTATGCATCCAGAATAAGTAATATCAAAACAATAACTAAACAAGTAGTAACTAATTTACTATAAATTTGCATCTCAAATTTTTAAAAATATGAAGGCCGGAATTGTAGGATTACCAAATGTTGGAAAATCAACATTATTTAATTGTTTGTCAAATGCCAAAGCACAAAGTGCAAACTTTCCATTTTGTACTATTGAACCAAATGTTGGTGTTGTAAATGTACCTGATGAACGTTTAGAAAAATTGTCAGAAATAGTGAATCCAGAAAAAGTGCAACCTGCTATTGTAGAAATTGTTGATATTGCAGGCTTGGTAAAAGGAGCAAGCAAAGGTGAAGGCTTAGGAAATAAATTCTTAGCAAATATTAGAGAAACAGATGCCATTATTCACGTGTTGCGTTGTTTTGATAATGACAATATTGTTCACGTAGAAGCCACTATTGATCCGGTACGTGATAAAGAAATTATCGATTTTGAATTGCAAATAAAAGATTTAGAAGCTGTCGATAAAAGGTTAGAACGTGTTAAAAAAGCATCAAGAACTGGCGATAAAGAAGCTCAAAAAGAGTTTGATGTATTGACAAAAGTGAAAGAAGCTTTAGAAGCTGCAAGCTCGGTTAGAGCGATAGAGTTGACAGAAAAGGAAAGAGAAGAATATATCAAGCCATTGCAGTTGTTAACTGACAAGCCAGTATTGTATTTATGTAATGTTGATGATGCTTCTGCAGTAAATGGGAATGCTCATGTTGAAGCTGTAAAAGAAGCTATAAAAGGTGAAGGTGCTGAATTGTTAATTTTAGCTGTAGGTACAGAGGCAGATATCAATGAATTGGAAGATTATGAAGAAAGACAATTGTTTTTAGAAGACATCGGCTTGTCTGAACCAGGAGCTTCAAAATTAATTAGATCGGCTTATGCATTGTTAAATTTACAAACCTATTTTACAGCTGGTGTAAAAGAAGTAAGAGCTTGGACAATCCATATTGGCGATACAGCTCCACAAGCAGCTGGTGTCATCCATACCGATTTTGAAAAAGGATTTATCCGTGCTGAGGTTATAAAATATGACGATTTTGTAGCACTAGGTGGTGAAAAGCAAGTAAGAGAAGCTGGTAAATTAGCTGTTGAAGGTAAAGAGTATATCGTTCAAGATGGAGATATGATGAACTTTAGGTTTAATGTATAGTAATATCACTATAAATTGTCACTTTGAGTCCGCCCGCGGTAGGCAGGTGTTTTTCACGAGTTTAGGAGTGGAAAATGTATCGAGAAGCATATTTTTAAAAACAATACAATCAAATTATGAATAGTATAAAGTTAGTCTTAGTTTTTTTAGTATTTGCTCCAATCAGTTTATTCGCACAAAATGATGCTACAAAAAGTGGTAAAGAGTTATTTAATGACAAATGTTTTGCCTGTCATAGGTTTGATAAAAAATTGGTTGGACCACCTTTAGAGGGTCTTAGCCATAAACATGATACAGCATGGCTTCATGCATGGCTTGAAGATAGTGATAAGCTTATAAAAAGTGGAGATTATTTTGCAAATTCAATTTTTGATGAATATCATAAGGCTCCTTGCGTGACTAATTTAAATGAAAAAGACACTGAAAAAGTCTTAGCTTATATTGATAGTTTTCCAACAAAAAAAGATGCATTTAGATCTTTAGATGAAAACAAAATTAAAGGTAAAAAATTATTTAATGCCAATTGTGCAGCTTGTCATAAATTAGATAAGAGGTTGGTTGGTCCACCTTTAAGAGGGATTGCAAATAAGCGTGAAAGAGAGTGGTTGCATGCTATTATTAAAGATAGTCAAGCATTGATTGATAGTGGAGACACATTAGCAGTACAAATTTTTGAAGAGTATAATAGAATACCAATGCTAACATATCCTAACTTTTCTGAAGAAGATATAGATAATATACTTGCTTATCTTGACGAGGGCGAAGTGATAGAAGTTGTAATAGATGAGTCAGAAAAAATAAAAATTAAAGGCAAAAAATTATTTGATAATAACTGTTTGGCTTGTCATGAGTTAGAGAAAAAGATCATTGCAACTCCATTAAAAGGGATTACCAATAAACGTGATAGAAAGTGGCTACATGCTTTTATTAAAGATGGCCAGACAATGATTGATAGTGGTGATAGTTTAGCTATACAGGTTTCTGAGAAGAACGAATATAAAATTCCTATTCCAGCTAATCCTGACCTTTCTGAAGAAGATATTGATGCAATACTCGCTTATCTTAAAGAGGATAAGGAATAAGTTGAAATTATTGAATTACCAGCCTTAAGAATGTCTTTAGATTTTAAACGTACTTTTAGTAGTAAATTAAAATCTATTTCTTATGTATCAGCTATCAGAACCAAAAAGAAGAAGCCTTATACGCTTTAGCCTTACTTTTTTAAGTTTTATTTCAATAATTACTGTCTTTGCACAAAATGCATCTACAGTTTCAACATTTCATAATTTAAGTGTGTATTGGTCGCCTGCTGGCGGTTCTTCAGCTAAACAAGTTTTAGTAAACTATAAAGTTACAGGGCAAGACACTTGGAAAGATGCACTTTCTATGAAATACAATCCCATTGCTGGTGCAGGAACAAACCCTAAGACCGGAAAACGATACGATAAAGCAGATTATAGAGGTAGTATCGTAAATCTTATACCCAACACAACCTATGATATTCGTTTGAGCTTAGAAGGAACTCAAACGACTACGACATTACAAGCTTCAACTTGGAATGAAGAGTTTCCTATTGGGGAAACAAAAAATATTGAAAATCTGACAACAAGATTAAGTTATGGATCTTTAAAAGGAACAGCAGATGCCTATATTTTGATTGATGGTACAGGAAAGACAATAGATATTCAAGACGGTTCGCCTCAATGTATTCGACTTATTGATTGCGAATATATTATTTTACGAGGTTTTACCTTAAAGAATGCTTCTGAGAGTGCTATTAGACTATACAATTCACATCATATTATTATTGAAGATTGTGATATGAGTAGTTGGGGTGAAGAAGATGTTGTAGGTACAGGTTTTGGTAAAGGCTATCAGGCTGGTGTCTATGCAGGTTCTGATGATGCACATCATGTAGTTATTCAACGAAATAAAATTCATCACCCTAGATGGGATACAAATTCATGGGCAGAACTGCATGATCCTGCTGATGACCCAAATAACAATTCAAGTTATCATCCAGACGGTCCACAAGGAATTGCACTTGGCCAATGTAATATTGGTAATAATGTGATTCGATACAATGAAATTTGGTCTGATAAAGATCATTATTTCAACGATATTTTAGGAATGTGGACTAATGCAAGTTATGATGGGTTTCCTGGCCCTGATTCAGATATTTATGGAAATTACCTTGCCAATTGTTTTGATGACGGTATAGAATCAGAAGGAAGTAATGCAAACGTTAGAATATGGAATAATTATATTGAAGAAGTTTTTTTAGGGATTGGCAATGCAGCTACTTCTGTAGGACCTCTGTACATCTGGAGAAATATTACAGGCAAAGCAGGTAGTATGCCAAATAGTGTTTATGGACAGTATGGTGGATTTATAAAAATGGGCTATGCAAATTCTATAGATTGGATGACAGGGCATATGTACATTTTTAATAATACCATTTTACAGCCTAATAATCAGGGTACAGGAGGCTTAGGAACGAGTGATGATTCCAATAGATATATTTTACATTGTGATACACGTAATAATATATTTCATGTAAGAGATGAAACGACAAACTCAATCGCAATCCGTTCTTCAGGAAATATTGATAATTCTCATGATTATGATTTAATGAATCATCCTTTTCCGCCAAATAATGAAAGTCATGGTATTAGTGGAGAGCCTACTTATGCTAATGGAGCTCCAAATTTTAACTTTACTACTAAAACAGGTAATTTTAAATTAGCATCGAATAGTTTAGGTTTTGATAAAGGTGTTGTTATTTCTAATTTCTCTGATTATTTTGAGGGTTCAGCACCAGATATCGGTGCACATGAACATGGTACAGATAATATAGTCTATGGTGTAAAAGCAAATTTTGTTCCTTTTGAAAGTAATGTGTTGGCAATAAATGACGAGATCTTAAAAGGTGTTCAGGTTTATCCTATTCCTACGGATAGATTATTGCATATAACTAATCCTCAAGGAAATAATTTAGAGTTTTTTATTTATGACATCAAAGGAAGCTTGATTCTAAAAGATACATTTACAGCACAAAAGAAAAGTTTAAACCTAGAGCGTTTAACTAAAGGGATTTATTATTTAAAGATTCAGAATACTTCAATGAATAGCTCTAAGAGTGTGAAGCTTATCTTAAACTAAAATATTCTTTGCGAGTGCTAAGTTTAAAACACTATTTTTGCATTTGTAAAAATAATATATGAAGTTTGAATTAAAAGGAAAAGACTTAAATAGTAAAGCCAGAGCAGGTATCATTACTACAGATCATGGTAAGATAGAAACACCAATTTTTATGCCTGTTGGTACGGTCGCATCCGTTAAGGGTGTACATCAACATGAATTGAAAGACGATATCAATGCAGATGTTATCTTAGGCAATACTTACCATTTATATTTACGTCCGAAAATTCAAGTATTAGAAAAAGCAGGCGGCTTACATAAATTTATGAGTTGGGACAGGCCAATTCTTACTGATAGTGGTGGTTATCAAGTATATTCCCTTTCGGGGAATAATAAAATTACTGAAGAAGGGGTGAAGTTTAAATCGCATATTGATGGTTCTAGCCATTTTTTTTCACCCGAATTCTCTATGGATATTCAACGGAGTATTGGTGCAGATATTATTATGGCATTTGATGAATGCACACCTTATCCTTGTGAGTATAATTATGCAAAACGATCCATGCATATGACGCATAGATGGTTGAAAAGATGTATTACGCATTTAGAAAAAACTCCTGTAAAGTATGGATACGATCAAACTTTTTTACCTATAGTACAAGGAAGTACCTATAAAGATTTGCGAAAACAATCTGCAGAGTTTATTGCCTCAGTAGGAGCGGAAGCAAATGCTATTGGAGGTTTGTCAGTAGGTGAGCCTGCTGAAGAAATGTATGAAATGACCGATATTGTTTGTAGTATTTTACCTGAGGATAAACCACGCTATTTAATGGGCGTTGGTACACCAATAAATTTATTAGAAAATGTTGCTTTG
>CAYRZY010000221.1:2263-5347 GCA_964428855.1 uncultured Flavobacteriaceae bacterium | reverse complement strand
GTTTTTATTTCAAAACTTCTGATTTTACAATCATTCAATTTTACTATATTTGAAATCAATTTTATTAGAATGCAAAGAAATTTAAAAGATTATATAATTATATCCCTCAAAGGGATTGCAATGGGTGCAGCTGATGTAGTGCCAGGAGTGTCTGGAGGCACGATTGCTTTTATTTCAGGAATTTATGAAGAGTTACTGTCTTCTATCAGTGCTGTCAACCTTGAAGCTTTAAAAACATTAAAAAAAGATGGGTTTAAAGCAATGTGGAAGTCTATTAACGGTAATTTTTTACTAGCCTTGTTTTTAGGTATTGGCATCAGTGTTTTATCTTTAGCAAAATTGATAAAGTGGTTGTTAGAAAATGAACCTATTTTGTTATGGTCTTTCTTTTTTGGTTTGGTAATCGCAAGTGTTTTCTTTGTGGGTAAGCAAATTAAAAGTTGGACACTTGTTAAAGTTATAGTGTTGATTGTTGGTGCTGCCTTGGCATTTTATATTACAATTTTACCACCTGTGGCCAATCAAATCACATCAGGTTGGTTTTTGTTTTTTGCAGGTGCATTGGCAATTTGTGCGATGATTTTACCTGGTATTTCAGGTAGTTTTATCCTATTATTAATAGGAGCTTACAGGCCAGTCATAGATGCCCTAGATCAAAGAGATATTAAGATAATTGCACTCGTTGGTGGTGGGGCAATAGTAGGATTGCTCACTTTTTCAAGAGTTTTAAAATGGTTGTTTGACAAAAAAAAAGAACTAACCTTAGCTGTATTGACAGGGTTTATAGCTGGTTCATTAAATAAAATATGGCCTTGGAAAGAAACGCTGTCTTGGCGGAAAGACTCACACGGTAAAGAAGTACCATTTATTCAAGAAAGTATTCTGCCTTTTAATTATGACGGAAACCCAGAGTTGCTTTGGGCAATAGTTCTGGCTATTATTGGTTTTTCAGTAATTTTACTTTTAGAAAAATTCTCAAAAGAAAATACAGTTTCGTAGATGCATAAAGCACGCACATTGTCTGATAAACTTTTCCTTTTTATGAAAGGTTTGGCAATGGGTGCTGCAAATAAAGTTCCAGGAGTTTCAGGTGGTATTGTGGCATATGTAGGTGGTTTTTATGAAGAATTGATTTACTCTTTTCAAAAGGTTAATGTTAAAGCTTTTAAGCTATTGTTCAATGGTCGTTTTAAAAGTTTTTACAGATATATCAATGCTCAATTTTTAATCCTAATTTTTTCAGGAAGTGTTTTTAGTTACTTTACGGTTTCTCAACTGCTAGATTATTTGATTAAAAATTATGAACTCTATGTGTGGAGTGCCTTTTTTGGGATGATTATAGGCTCCATATATTACATAGGTAAACAAATTACTGATTGGCGTACTACTGCTAATTTCGGAATTATTATTGGTGCCGTATTAGGTATTGCTATTAGTTTTATGAATCCTGCCAAAGAGAATGACAACTTGTTTTTTGTTTTCTTTTGCGGAATTATTGGTGTGACAGGTATGACATTACCAGGTTTGTCAGGCTCGTTTATACTAATTTTATTAGGGAATTACGTATTATTACTAGTCGATTCTGTCAATGCATTATACAGAACAATTATAGATATGTTTCAAGGAGATTTTTCATTCTTACGAGATGTTGTCAGAATGCGATATTTGAAAATTGTAGGTTCTTTTGGTTTAGGCTCTGTTGTTGGCTTGGTAGTAACTTCTCAAATATTAGCCTATGTTCTAAAAAGATGGCATCAATTAGTAACGGCATTAATCCTTGGTTTTATAAGTGGTTCTTTAGGGATTGTGTGGCCTTGGAAACAGGCAATCTATAAATTAGAGGATAATAAATGGTTGCTAGATTCAAAAGGAAATAAAATTATAGAAAATTACAAACGTTTAATACCGGATATGTCACAGCATGAAACTTGGATTGCTATAGCGTACATTTTAGGAGGTATAAGTATTGTTTTATGGATTGATTATTATGGGAAAAACTCAAAAAAAGTATAAATACGGATTGATAGGTAAGAACATTTCCTATTCATTTTCTAGACAATATTTCACTGAAAAATTTAAGAAATTAAAATTAGAGGATAGCAAGTATGTAAATTTTGACTTGCAATCTATAGAAGAGTTCTCTAAAATGGATTTCAATACCATTGCTGGATTTAATGTAACAATTCCTTATAAAGAACAAATCCTAAAATTTTTAGATATAATTGATGATGAAGCTAAAGAAATAGGAGCGGTGAATACCATAAAAATCATAAAAGATAATCAGTTAGTAGGGTATAATACTGACTTTTACGGGTTTCAAGAATCCTTAAAATTATTTTTAAAACCACATCATAAAAAGGCATTGGTGTTGGGTACAGGAGGTGCGTCAAAGGCGATAATTTTTGTTTTGAAGAAATTGAATATAGCGTATTTGGTAGTTTCTAGAAATCCTGTAAAAGCACAAATTTCTTATCAAGATATTACAGAAAAAGTGATTGATAAATGTACTTTAATTATCAATTGTACGCCTTTAGGTACGCATCCCGATATTGATAAATCTCCAAATATTCCTTATCAATTTATGACAAGTCAGCACTTGTTGTATGATTTAATCTACAATCCCGAAAAAACATCCTTTTTAAGTAAAGGAGAGAGACAAGGAGCTGCCATTTGTAACGGACTAAAAATGTTAGAATTACAAGCTGAAAAAGCTTGGGAGATTTGGAACTTGTAACTTCTGGTCATTTTACGCAACTAATAATAGACATTTGTATCTAATATTTGAAAATACTTTTGTAATTTAACACGCAATATCTTTTTAAAAAAAAGTGGAACCTTAAACATTTATATATGTTAGACAAGAATGAAAAAAATAAGAGTGTAGACGAAGAAAAAATTATTCCCGAAGTGTCGGAAGAAAATCAATCGGAACTAAGTTCTGATACGACGAAAATCGCAGAAGATGAGGCTGGTAATGATACAGTAGAGGATGTGAATTCTGACGATAAATCGGATGAAGTAGATGATAGTAAAACGATATCTGAAAAAGAAAATAAAGAAGAGGCGATAGAAGATAAAGAGGCA
>CAYRZY010000221.1:0-2163 GCA_964428855.1 uncultured Flavobacteriaceae bacterium | reverse complement strand
GAAGAAGTTACAGAAACAGTTGAAGAAGAGAAAGAAGCACCTGAAGAGAAAAAGGAATCTGTTGAAGAAAAAGAAGAACCTGTTATTGATAAAAAAGAAAAAGAGGCTGAGCCAGCTCAAAAAGAAGAGGTTGATTATGAAAAGTTTGATTTAGAACAACTAACAGCAGCCTTAGATAAATTATTAAAGAGTGAGCCAGTTGCAAAAATTAAATCAAGTGTAGATAAAATTAAAACAAGTTTCAATCAGCAATTTGGAGCTTTATTAAACGAAAAGAAAGAAGCGTTTATCGCTGAAGGAGGTAATGTGATTGATTTCTATTTCTCTAGTCCAATAAAAGCTACTTATAATGATTTGCTTTTTGAGTACAAAACAAAAAGAGAATCTCACTACAAACAAATAGAGCAAGAACAGAAAGATAATTTATCCAAAAGATTAGCTCTTATTGAAGATTTGAAGCATTTGATAGAGAATGCGGAATCATCAACCATGTATAGTCAGTTTAGAGAACTGCAAGAAAAATGGAGAGCTATTGGTAGAATACCAAGTGCTGAATATAGAGATACTTGGCGGACTTATGAGCATCATGTTGAACGTTTTTATGACCTATTACATTTAAGTAATGATTTAAGAGACCTTGACTTTAAGCACAATTTATTAGAAAAAATAAAATTGACAGAAAGAGCAGAACGATTGACTCAAACAGCAGATTTAAATAAGGCTTTTAAAGAATTGCAGGTACTACATAGACTTTGGAAAGAAGAAGTAGGGCCAGTTGCTAGAGAATTTCGTGAAGAGATTTGGGAGCGTTTTAGTGCTGCTACCAAAAAAATTCATGAAAAAAGACATGGACATCAAAAAGAGTTAGAATCTAAGTATGAAGACAATGTAATTCTTAAAAGAGAAGTCATTGAAAAAATAGCAAGTGTTATTGAAGAAGGTGCCAGTCAGTCTCATAAATATTGGCAGCAAAAGATTAAAGAATTAGAAAAGTTACGTCAAGAGTTTTTCAAAATTGGTAAAGTGCCAAAGCAAGTAAATGATAAAATTTGGAATGAATTTAAAGAGGTTACGGCTACTTTTAATAGAGTTAAAAATGGTTATTATAAAAATGTAAAGAAGGATCAACATGATAATCTTCAGAGAAAGAATGCACTGGTTGAAAAAGCAGAAGCATTAAAAGATAGTGAAGAGTTTAAAGCTGCTACTGAAGTGATGAAGCAAATTCAGGCTGAATGGAAAACAATTGGGCATGTGCCTAGAAAGTATTCTGACAAAATTTGGAAAAGCTTTAAAGATGCTTGTAATCATTATTTTGACAGGTTACATGGTGAGCAAGATGAAGTCAATAAGGAGCAAGTAGAAGTCTTTAATAAAAAGAAAGAATTGCTAGAGAATCTTAAAAGTCAGGCTAATGATAATAAAGATTTGAGTATAGAAGTGATAAACTCTTATATTGAAGATTGGAATAAGCTAGATAGTCTGCCGCGTAATATGCATCATATTGAAATCAAATTTAATAAAGCTGTAAATGCACTTTATGGTAAGCTAGATTTAGATGAAAAAGAAATTGCCATGTTGAAATTTAAAAACATGGTAAATGGCTATCTAGAAACTGATAATGTAAGAAAGTTAGACAATGAACAATTGTTTATTAGAAAGAAGATTGATGAATTGACGAGAGAAATTCAGCAATTAGAAAATAATATTAGCTTTATTTCTGGTGCAAAATATGATAACCCACTACTTAAAGGAGTTCGAGATAATATCCAAAACAATAACAATCAATTAGAAATTTGGAAAATTAAATTGAAGTATTTATCTGGATTGGAGTATTAGATTTAGCTATTTTTTGTGTATACATATTTTAGGACGGGTCAAGCGGATTTCAAGGCACTTGCCTTTCAGTTTTTCACTAAACTCTGTACAAAGATACTACCTTTGAATTTATCACTAAAACCGCTATTATTTTTATACATTGTTCTCTGTAGTTTTCTATTCAATAGTTCAATTTGTAAATAGAAGTAGATTGTTTTTTAGTTAGTTTTTTTGGCATTAATCTCATTATATTATTCCGTAAAAATATTCCAAATCTATTTTCTAAGTGTGCCATTTTTCCAACTGTCCAACTTGTATTTACAATTTTTTCAGCATTCTTTTTTC
>CAYRZY010000220.1:0-5368 GCA_964428855.1 uncultured Flavobacteriaceae bacterium | reverse complement strand
AGTTTAGATGAAAAAACATTTTTAGATGTTTTTGATGGTGTACCACAAGCTGAAATTTCAAAACAAGATCTTAAAAACGGAATTGATATTGTTGATGGGTTGAATGAAAAATCAGGATTTTTAAAATCGAATGGAGAGGCGAGAAGAGCCTTAAAAGAAAATTCTATTTCGGTAAACAAAGAAAAAGTTACTGAAGATTTTAAATTAACTACTGATAATTTGATTAGTGACAATTACATTTTGTTACAACGAGGTAAAAAGAACTACTTTTTATTGGAAGTGGAGTAGGGTGTATTGCCTTTGTTGGTGAAAAACACCAACAAAAGCTGAAGTGAATAGAAAAAGAAAAATTTAGCGAATGAACGAAAGAAAAACAACAAATATATTATTACTTGTAATTGCTTTACCTGTATTTTTTTATGTGGTAAAACTACTGTCATTTATTTTTATTCCACTTGCCTTCTCTATGTTTATTGCCTTGCTATTTTGGCCTTTAATGCGATGGTTGCGTAAGAAAAAAGTATCAAAAGTAATTAGTCTTTTAATTGTTGTGGTATTGATTGCTGTGTTTTTTAAACTATTAGGCGAAGTAATACATCTTTCAAGTAAAGAAATTTTAGCATCAGAAAACAACCTATTTGAAAAGGCAGAATCAAAATTAGAAAGTTTAATTCTACCTTTAGAAAGCTTTTTTGGTATTGAAAGAATACAAGAAGAAAGTATTACAATGCATTATTTTCAAGCTATTGATGTTAGTAAAACCTTTGGTTCTACAATAGACATTATTGGCAACACCATTTCAATGACTTTAATGACATTTTTCTTTGCCATATTATTGCTTTCTGAGTCTTTAAATTTTCAAAAGATTTTACACAGCACAATTCTTCGTAAAGAATTCTCATCTATCAAAGTTTTTATGCGGATAGAAAAAGACATTATTACGTTTATAAAAGTAAAATTTATCATCAGTTTTTTTACAGGTTTAGGCTTTACACTTGCTTGCTATTATTTTGATGTGAGTTTTCCTATTTTTTGGGGATTATTTGCCTTTGTTATCAATTTTGTACAAATGATAGGCTCAGTTATTTCAGTGGTATTGTTGTCCTTATTTGCCTTTGTAGAGCTAGACCCTACAAGTACCTTATTGTTTTTTATATTAGCAATAACACTTGTTCAAGTAATTATGGGTGGAATTTTAGAGCCCATTTTTATGGGAAAATCTTTTTCAATAAATGTGATAACCATTTTAATCATGTTAATGTTCTGGGGCTTTCTTTGGGGTGTACCCGGCATGATACTTTCTATACCTCTAACTGTATTTATTAAAATAATTTTAGAACAATTTCCAAAAACGAAAGTGATAGCAGGCTTAATGTCAGGTTTGGAGTTGGTGCCAGTTAAAAGTAAGGGTTTAAAAGTGAAGTTAGACTAATAAATAAGCCAATTTAAAAATTACTTTTCTAAATTATATGTAAAATAAATTTGTACTAAAAAAATAGCTGTATCTTCCCTGTTTTAAAGATGAAAAACAATTTTATATATACATTATTATTTATAATAATATCTTTGGTTAGTTGTATTGACCCTGTAACTCCCGAGTTTAAATTTAAAGAAGGGTTGGTTTATATTGAAGCTTTTGCTGCTACTTCAGAAGGTAATTCCTTTGTGAAGATTAGTGAATCTGTTATAAACAGAAATCGCACTTCTAATGTTTTTATTGAAGGAGCTGAGGTCTTTTTTATCAATACAAATACAGGTGTAGTTATTCAACTTATTGAAGAAGAAGAAATTTATGTACCTCCTGCTAATTTTGTTATTTCGGTTGGAGAATCTTGGGAGTTAGAAGTAAAATTAATTGATGGTAGACATTATAAATCTTTACCCGAAACAGTATTAGAACCTGTAGCTATTTCTGAAATTAATGCTATATATAATCCAGAACTTTTATTTAAAGAATCTTTAGACGGCTACGTACCTGGTCATTCTATTTCTGTGAGTTTAGATGATCCTCCAGAACAAGAGAATTACTACTATTGGAGTTTTCGATCTTTTGAAAGTCTTAACGTTTGTGAAACTTGTTTTGATGGGTTTTTTAGAAACGGAGCTTGCGAAAGTTTCCCAAATGGTGTACGCCATAGACCATTTTATACATATAACTGTGATTCAGAGTGTTGGCGAATACGCTTTAATGAAAATATAAAGGTGTTTTCTGATGAATTTACTAATGGCACTACAATAAATCAGTTACCAATAGCAGATGTACTTTTATTTACCAAGGAAAATATATTGGTTGAAGTACAACAATTTTCATTGTCAGTTTCGGCATATGAATACTATAAAACATTAAAAGATATTATTGATAATAATGGGGGTTTTAATGCCCCACCACCCGCAGCCTTAATTGGTAATTTGTTTAATGCAAACAATAATGAAGAATATGTTTTAGGAAGGTTTACAGCAGCAGCAACATCTTCAGCATCAGTTTTCATAAATAGAACAAATATTAATGAAGCACCATTAGAGAGAATAGAAACTCAAGTAGAAACCTCTCCACCTATACCAGAGCTTGATTTAACTTATACAGCACCTTGTGTTGAAAGTCGAATTAGGACAAGTATTCGCCCTCAAGGATGGATAAATTAAGCACTTTAGAGTATTATTTATAAATAATAACATGACAAATTTCAACCCATGAAAGTTTCTTTTTTTATACTTTTATTATTGTCTTTTAACTCTATTATAGGGCAAGAGTATACTTTATCTTTTAAAGTCGTTAATGAAAAGACAGGGATACCATTAGAAAATGTTGCAATTTCTATTCAACCCTGTTCTTGTGGTGGAATTTCTGATAAAGAAGGCTTGTTCTCTATAGACTTACCTAAAGGAAAGCACACCATAAACAGCACTTTTATTGGTTTTAAAGACCACATTCAAACAATAGAATTGAATAAAGACACTCTATTATATGTAAATCTATACGAACAAGGAGAAGAGCTTTCTGAAGTAATTATCAAAGCAAAAAATATTAATGACAATCTTGAATTACCACAAATGGGAGTCATACGTTTAAAACCCTTAGAATTAAAAAAAATACCATCAGCTGTAGGAGAGTTTGATGTGCTTCGTGGAATGACCTTATTAGCAGGTGTAAACAATTCTGGGGAAATCAGCAACGGATTAACCGTTAGAGGAGGTTCATTAGATCAAAATTTATTGTTATATGATTATGCACCTATTTTCAACCCGACACATTTATTTGGTTTGTTTTCTGTTTTTACACCTGATGTTTTGTCGTCTGTCGATTTATATCGAGCCAATATTCCCTCACGGTTTGGTGGTAGAACAACCTCTGTACTTGATATTAAAGTTAAAAAACCTTACGTTGATAAGTTTAAATTAACAGGAGGTGTTGGTTTGGTATCAAGTAAATTAGGAATTCAAACACCTATAATAAAAGATAAATTGATGCTTATTACTGGTATAAGAGCAGGTTTTACAGATTTTTTATTACCTGTTTTCTCTAAACGTCTTAAAAACACTAAGGCTAAATTTTATGACGGTACGCTAAAGCTTTTATACTTACCTACCGAAAAAGACCAAATTACATTTACAGGTTTTTACAGTAAAGATTTTTATCAGTTAGATTTAATTACAAAAATTGATAATATTGTTGCAGAAAATAATCAATATGATTTTCACACCTTAAACGGAACAGTAAATTGGCTGCATACGTTTAATAATCAACTAAACCTTAAAACGATATTAGTAAAAAGTAATTATAAGGCAAAAACCATATTTCCTGAAATAGAAAGTGCAAATGAAATAGAATTTGAAACAAAAATTGATTACTCCAGTTTTATTTCTGAAGTTTCAAAAAAGGTAAATAACACTTTTGATTATTATGTTGGACTTCAAGCAAACCAATATAAAATTAGTCCCGGAGAACTTGACCCTGGAAACGCAAACAATATCCTTCCTGTTTTACTTCCTAAAGAAACAAGTTATGAGCTTTCAGGATTTACCAATTTTAATTGGAAACCATCGCCATCGTTATCATTATCTGCAGGCCTACGATATACTCATTTTTTGTTTCAAGGGCCATATACATTAAACACTTATGATGAAACAGGAACAATAGTAGTAGATACACAATTTATTAAAACAGGAGAAAATGTTTCTTCATATAGTGGTTTTGAGCCTAGATTAGGTGTTAATTTAAAATTAGGAGAAACAGCTTCATTAAAGGCTAGTTACGCTAAAGCAAATCAATATCTACAAAACATTTACAATAGTACAACACCAATACCGACTTCTCGTTGGAAAACTTCAGACCCACATATTAAACCACAAAACAGTGATATTTATGGTTTAGGTATCTATAAAAACTTTATGGATAATAAAATTGAAGTAGGTGTAGAGGGCTACTATAGAAATACAGAAAACAACCTAACCTATAAACCAGGAGCTGATTTTTTTCTTGAGGAATCATTAGAAAATGATGTAATTCAAGCACAAGGAAAAGCATATGGAGTAGAATTTAGTTTTAAAAAACCCAAGGGGAAAATTAATGGATGGTTTAATTATACGTGGTCAAGAAGTTTATTACGGACTTCAAGTAAGCAGTTGTTTGAAAGAGTAAATAATAATTCTTGGTATGCTTCTGATTTTGATAGACCACATGTTATTAATGGCACTATTAACTTTGAAGGGAATAGATATAATACGTGGAGTTTAAACTTCACTGCACAAACAGGAAGACCTTATACAGTAGCTAATGGTGTTGTTCCTTTTGAAGACCTAAAAATTCCCGTGTTTTTAGAACGGAATAATGCACGTCTACCAACGTACCACCGTTTAGACTTTTCTTGGAAAGTTAAGTATAGTAAAAAGAAAAATAAACGTTGGGTAGGAGACTGGACATTTACAATTTACAATGTTTATGCACGTAAAAACCCTTTTAGTAATTATTACACCCAACGTAACGGAACTAAGAATGGTTCTATTTTTAGTGATAGCCCATTAGGTTCTTATGAACTTTCTGTAGTGAATAGCCCTATATTTGCCATGACCTATAATTTTGTTTTTCAATAAAATTATTTTAGAACAGTTTCTAAAAACGAAAGTGATAGCAAGTTTAATTTTTGGTTCAGAATTGATATCTGTTAAGAGTAAGGTGAAGGTTTAAAAACATTTTTGTTGGAAGAAAACAGTAACAAAAAAAATTCGTTTATCGATTTGTGTAAGAATAGTAAGGGATTTCGAAGGGCTGAACTTTCAATTTATCACTTAGCCAAATTTACAATTTTTTCTTTATTAATAGACACGCAAAATTGTAAATTTTGCGGACTTTGTAAAATGCACTGAACTT
>CAYRZY010000219.1:0-5369 GCA_964428855.1 uncultured Flavobacteriaceae bacterium | reverse complement strand
TTAACTTCTAAAGAGGTTAATGAAGTTTGGACAGACCCAAAATTACAAGTAATAACAGTCCATAATGCTGGAATAACGGAATATAACAGTGAAGTAATCATGTTATTCCGTTCACATTTACGAAATGGAATTTCAATATTAGGTATTGCAAGAAGTGAAAATGGACTGGAGAATTGGACCGTTGATTCAAAACCCGCTATGTTACCTTGTAATGAAAATAATGATTTTGCTGAAGGTTCTGACATCTATGAAATCATTGAGAATGAACAAGGAGGTGTTGAAGACCCTAGAATTAGTAAAATTGGTGATACGTATTATATAACGTACAGTGCATATCATGCATCTATTGCTCATCGAGTTAGAGTTTCATTGGCTACAACTAAAGATTTTAAATCATTTAAACGTCATGGCCCTCTGTTAGAAACCGATATGCGGAATGTGGTTATCTTTCCAGAAAAAATAAATAGTAATTATTATGGTTTATTTCGTCCGAATGATAATACAGAAGCACATACTGGGGGTATTTATAAGCAAATAAGATTAGGAACTATTGATGATTTAGAAAAAGGTGAATGGAATGTTTCTGAGCATCCCCTTTTATTGCAAAATGATGGGCCAAGTAGTTTCTCAGATAAAATTGGTCCAGGTGCAACTCCAATTAAAACCAAGCATGGCTGGATAAATATTTTTCATGGTGTTAGAGGTACTATGGATGGTAATCCTTATGTTTTGGGAGTTGCATTGCACAATTTAGAATCTCCAGAACAAGTAAAAGTATCGAATATTCCTATATTATTTCCTTCTAAAGCTGACTGTCTTGTAGCAGATGATAGCTATGTACATGTACCTAATGTGGTTTTTTGCTGTGGAGCAATTAGAAAAGAAAATGGAGATATTTATATCTATTATGGCGGAAATGATACCGTAATGAATGTGGCAATTACACATGAAGATATTTTAGTTGAATTATGTGAAAAATACCCGCAAGATCCTCTTTCGGGCAGACCATTATATCCATTGCAATAAAATAAATTATTTTAAAAGAACAGTTAAGGAATACAATTATGGGAGAAGTAAGACTATCAAATATTAGAAAAGTATATAAAGGAGGGTTTGAGGCTGTAAAAGGAATAAATTGCCTTATAAAAGATAAAGAATTTATGGTCCTGGTTGGCCCATCAGGATGTGGAAAATCTACTGTTTTAAGGATGATAGCTGGTCTTGAAGATGTTACTGATGGAGAGCTTTTTATAGGAGACAGAAAAGTAAATGATATTGCAGCAAGTGATCGTGGTATTGCTATGGTTTTTCAAAATTATGCATTATACCCACATATGAATGCTTATGAAAATATGGCATTTGGATTGAAAATAAAAAAAGTGCCAAAAGAAGAAATAAAAACTCGTGTATTAGCCGCTGCTAAAACCTTAAATATAGAATCACTATTAGAAAAAAAACCTGGGAAAATGTCAGGAGGTCAACGACAAAGAATTGCTATTGGTAGAGCTATAGTCAGGCGTCCAGATGTGTTTTTATTTGATGAACCATTGAGTAATTTAGATGCAAAATTACGAAGTAAAATGCGTGTAGAATTAGCAAAACTACATGAAAAACTCAATGTAACCATGATATATGTTACACACGATCAGGTTGAAGCTATGACATTGGGTCAACGGATTATCGTAATGAAAGACGGTAATATTATGCAAATTGACACTCCTATAGGATTATTTAACAACCCACATAATGAATTTGTCGCAGGATTTATCGGAACTCCTCAAATGAACTTTATGGAAGGAGTTCTAGAAAATCAGAACGATAGTCTTGCTTTTAAAAGTGAAGCGGAAACAACTTTTGATTTATCAAAGTTGAAATTGAAAAGCCTCAAAGACTTTGTTGGAAAAAGTATTAGTTTAGGAATCAGATCAGAAGATATACGATGGGAACAAGGGCAGTTAAAGAATTTTATAAAATTAACTGCTAAAATAGTTGCTATAGAAATTTTAGGCAATGAAAAATTAATATACTTTGACTATCATCATATAGAAATAGTTGCCAAATTCAGATCAGATATTGAAATGATCCTTAAATCTAGCATTGATATTTATTTGGATTTAAATAAAGCCTACTTTTTTGATAAAGAATCGGGAAATAGAATTTATTAAAAAATTTCTTGAAACTGACTATCCTCGAGGCAGAGCCATAGAGGTATTTCGCCAGTTTCATTTTGGCCTTAGAGCCAAAAACCGTCCCGAATATTCGGGATAGTATTTTTCCTCACCCGAAACTGCGAAAAAGCAGTTCCGACCTCTCCTAAGGAGAGGTATAACCGGAAACCCCAAGGCAGAGCCTAGGGGAATTCTTTTCGATTAAATAGATTTTATTTTCAAGAAATTCTTATTTTTACATCAAAAGGATATTTATGAATTCATCAAAAAAAATAAAATGGGGCATTATTGGCTGTGGGAGTATTGCCAATAAATTTGCGAGCGATTTGGCATTGATTGATGATGCCGAATTAACAGCTGTAGCTTCACGAAGTATGGATAGAGCTACTGAATTTGGGCAAAAACACAATTCAAATAAAGCTTATGATAGTTATGATGAACTCTTTTTAGATGCAAATATTGATATTGTTTATATAGCAACTCCACATACTTCTCATGCAGCATTAAGTATAAAAGCAATGGAACATGGCAAGCATGTATTGTGTGAAAAACCATTAGCACTTAATAAAAAAGAAGCCTCTGCAATGATTGAAGCTTCAAAACGTACAAATAAGTTCTTTATGGAAGGATTATGGACTCGGTTCAATCCGAGTTTAGTTGCTATTAAAAAACGTATAGATAACGGAGAAATAGGTGAACTAAAAAATATCAATGCTGACTTTACATTTAAAGCAACTCATGGACTTGATAGTAGAGTGTTTGATTTGAATTTAGGAGGGGGTGCTATTTTAGATATTGGTATTTACCCAACATTTTTAGCTTATCTTTTTTTAGGCATTCCCAAAAATATTTTGGCAACTTCTATTTTTCATGATGTGACCAAGTGTGACATACAAACGTCTATGATTTTTAATTATGACCAAGCACAAGTAACTTCACATAATAGTTTTACATCAAACTCTGCTATGGTTGCAAGAATTAATGGAAGCGAGGGGCAAATTTACCTTCATAAATATTGGCATGCACCACAGGGCTATACATTGGTGAAAAATGATACTGAGAAAACTTTTGAATTACCCACTATTGGGCTTGGTTTTAGCCATGAAATTCTTGAATGCCATAATTGTTTACGAGCAAATAAAATAGAAAGTGAATTTTGGTCTCATCAAAATAGTTTAGACTTGATTTCTATTTTGGATGATGTTAGAGAACAAATTGGTTTAAAATATCCTCAGGAATAATAAACCTATTCAAGTATATCTGGTAAACCTTTATGATCTGAATTAAGGATTGGTATTTTCCAAAGATTGGCATTTTCACCCCAGCTGGCTAATATAAGCCATTGTTTTTCTTCCCAATATGTTGATGAAGTAAATGCAATTGATGTGTTTTCAAGATGTGCAATCTCTGTCCATTTATCAAAATCTACGGTATGCATAATACGCCCATCTTTAGTACCAGCATATACATTCCCATAAGGATCTATACTCAAGGTGTGATATCCCGAAATTTGAAACTGAGTATCAAATGGGTGTGTTAAAACAATCTCTGAAGCATCAATTGTAATAAATGATTTTGCGTCGGCTGATAATGCTACAAGATTATCATGTACAGCATACAATCGTGTTGCACATCTTATTTCTGAATTTGGTATACGCGTCCATGTTTGCCCGTTATCCACACTCTTTGCTATTCCACAAATGCCTGATAATTCATCATTAAATTGAACATATAACCTATTCTTAAGACCAATAATATCATAGGTACGATAGAGCCCAATCCCATCATTTCGGTCTGCAACTTTTGTCCATGTCTGTCCTGAATCTGTAGTTTTAAAAAGAAGACCTGTTGTTGTGGCATCAGTTCTACTCTCTGTATCTGCCATGTGCCCAGAACCAGCATAGTATAAGATATTTGTTGTTGTATCAAACCAGCTTCCCCAACCATGGACAACGTTGGGTAAGTTTCTGTGTTTGATAACAGTTTGATTTTGTGTGCTTATTGAGTAGAAATTTCCCCAATCCCATTCGCTATTATAGCGTCCTGAATTACCATCATCATTTAAAATATCTCCACAACATGGGTCTGCACCTGGCACAGCAATAGCGTTATTATACTTTGTAAATGCCATAATACCTTGTTCATTTATTGATTTTAAATAGCTTAAAGAATTTTCACCTTCAGTATATGTTGCCAAAGCGGCACCATCTGTAGCCGCAGGTAAAGACTTTCCTAAACCAAGGTATAGTGTATTGCCACTAGCCACCATTGGGTAAACACCAAAATAATTCACATCATTGTATAGGTAATCAGTGCTATAACCTGTTGCTGATTTATACGAATTAGCAAGCTCATTTTTGCTAAACATTACTTCGAGTATTGGTTTCTCTACTGGATTTCCTTCGTCATTAGAACACCCATAGAAGAGTATTAAAGCAAATAGAAAAAAAATGTATTTATTACTTTTCATTACAGTTTTTTTATCTAAAATAAACTACCTCGACCCAAGCCTTCCGGCAGGCAGGTTAAACCCTTTTTGGCTATCGCCCTGCGATTAGATATACTGATTAATAATATTCTCAAACAATTCTTGTTTGCCACTTTGTAATGCTAACTCACCATTTTCTTGAGCAATTTTATAGAGGTCGTTAAAGTTTAGTTTGCCATTTTCAAATTCCTTTCCTTTTCCAGTATCAAAAGAATGATACCTTTCTGTCCTTAATTTATCATAAGGTGAAGAAGATATGATTTTATCAGCAATGATTAATCCACGAGCAAAATTATCGGCTCCACCAATATGTCCGTAAAAAATATCTTCTAAGTCTGTAGAGTTTCTTCTAATTTTAGCATCAAAATTAATACCACCGCCTTGCATACCTCCTGCCTTTAAAAAGACCAACATCGCTTCGGTTGTTTCTAGTAAGTTGTTTGGAAACTGGTCTGTGTCCCAACCATTTTGGTAATCTCCACGGTTTGCATCAATACTCCCTAACATTCCTGCATTGGCAGCAACTTGTAGCTCATGCTGCATGGTGTGTTGTGCTAGAGTTGCATGATTTACTTCTATGTTTATTTTAAAATCGTCTTGTAAATTATATTCATTTAAAAACCCAACTACTGTTGCACAATCAAAATCATATTGATGCTTTGAAGGTTCCATAGGCTTAGGTTCAATAAAGAAATTTCCTTTAAATCCTTGAC
>CAYRZY010000218.1:0-5396 GCA_964428855.1 uncultured Flavobacteriaceae bacterium | reverse complement strand
ATTATTAAAAATGGACTACAGTTACGTCATAGCAATTCCACTAATTCCTTTAGCATTATTCTTGCTATTAGGATTGTTTAGTAAAAAAATACCGCCTTCTATCTCTGGATGGATAGGTTCATTAGGTCTAGGCACTTCTTTTGTACTATCGCTCTATACAGCGTACCATTATTATATTGAAGGAAAAGCAAATGGTGTTTATCAAACTTTTGTTTACAAACAAACTTGGCTAGCTTTTAGTGATAAACTTCATATTGACATGGGCGTATTAATAGATCCTATCTCTGTAATGATGCTTGTGGTAGTAACTACAATTTCCTTTATGGTTCATTTGTACAGTAGAGGATATATGAAAGGTGATGATGGCTATACTCGCTTTTTTGCCTATCTCGCCTTATTTAGTTTTTCTATGTTAGGCTTGGTTTTGGCTACAAATCTCTTCCAAATCTATATTTTTTGGGAATTGGTGGGTGCATCCTCATTCTTATTGATAGGCTATTATTATACCAAACCATCAGCTGTAGCTGCAGCAAAAAAAGCATTTATTGTCACCCGTTTTGCCGATCTTGGTTTTTTAATCGGTATTCTAGTAGTAAGTTATTATTCGGGTACTTTTGATTTTGCAGAATTGAATAATCCAGAAGGCTTTATGATTACCAATTGGGCGTCAACTTCTTTTATGGGCTTATCTGTCTTTACTTGGGGCTTACTTTTAATTTTTATGGGAGGTGCAGGGAAATCTGCCATGTTACCTTTCCATATTTGGTTACCCGATGCCATGGAAGGTCCAACCCCAGTATCAGCATTGATACATGCGGCAACTATGGTAGTTGCTGGAGTTTATTTAGTCGCAAGATTATTTCCTGCTTTCTATTTTGTAGAAGACGGTTTTGCTTTGAATATTGTAGCTTATGTAGGTGCAATATCATCTTTATTTGCAGCCATAATTGCATTAACTCAAAACGATATCAAACGCGTATTGGCATTCTCAACCATGTCGCAAATAGGCTATATGATGTTAGCTTTAGGTGTTTCAAAATACGATGGTCATGAAGGTTTAGGTTTTATGGCTTCTATGTTTCATTTATTTACACATGCCATGTTTAAAGCCTTACTTTTCTTAGCAGCTGGCTCTGTAATACATGCTATTCATAGCAATTATTTAAAAGATATGGGTGGTTTACGAAAATATATGCCCGTTACACATATTACATTTTTGATTGCAGCCTTGTCCATTTCTGGTGTCCCCGGCTTTGCAGGATTTTTTAGTAAAGATGAAATATTAGCTGCTGCTTATGAAAATAATATGCTTATTTATATCAGTAGTGTTGTGGTGGCAGGTCTAACAGCTTTGTATATGTTTAGATTGTACTTTGGTATTTTCTGGGGAAAAGATACGCAGTACGAACATATACCACAAGAATCACCTTGGTCAATGAAGTTTCCTATGATATTCTTAGCTGTACTAAGTATTGTTGGAGGATATATTCACTTTAGCGAATATGTTTCTGCAGATCATATTCCTTTTGAAGCACACTTAAACTATTCATTGGCAGCAATAGCTTCTGGAGTGGGAATTTTAGGAATCATCATCGCCTTTGTTTTATATAAAAAAGAAACAACATTACCTGATACCATTTCAAATACATTTGGAGCAACATACAAATGGGCATACCATAAATTTTACTTTGATGAAATCTATCAATTTGTAACAAAAAAAATAATTTTCGGATTGGTTGGTGCACCAATAGCATGGTTTGATAAACATATTGTTGATACGACTATGGTAGGTATCGGAAATGTAACGCTATCAATTTCAGAAAAAATTAAAGGATTGCAATCAGGGAAATTTCAAGATTATGCCATGGCATTTATCAGCGGAAGCGTAATTATTGCAATGATAGTATTTTATTTATGGTTATAAAATGAGAATAAATAACAATGATTTGGAATTTGTCTCGAGACTTCGGGATTGGAATTTATTTAGAATAAATTAGTATGGATATATTAACACTTTTTGTAATAGTACCATTGGTTACAGTTTTGGTTTTGGTTTTTGCTAAAAACCTAAAGCAAGTACGAATCATTTCTTTGGTTGGGATGCTCATTCAATTTGCCATGTCAATCAACCTGATTTTTGCATATCTAAAAGAACGTGCTGTTAATAAAGATATTATGGTTTTTACCCAAGATTATACGTGGTTTGAATCGTTTAATATTCATTATGCCATTGGCGTAGATGCTATTTCGGTAGTAATGATTGCCTTAACCGCTATTGTAGTCTTGGCAGGTGTATTTATCTCTTGGAAAGTGGACGATTTACCCAAAGAATTCTTTATTACACTCATTGTTTTATCCGCTGGAGTTTTCGGGTTTTTTATCTCATTAGATTTATTTACGCTCTTTGTTTTTTATGAAATTGCTGTAATACCTATGTATTTGCTCATTGGCATTTGGGGCTCTGGACCCAAAGAGTTTTCTGCTATGAAATTAACCTTAATGTTAATGGCGGCTTCTGCCCTATTATCTGTTGGTATTTTCGGAATCTATTTCAATTCAAATGCCGATGGTGGTGCTTTAACATTTAATATTTTAGAAATAGCTCAGGTAAATATTCCTGTAGCCGCTCAAAATATATTTTTCCCATTTGTATTTATTGGTTTTGCTGTAATTGGAGCTTTATTCCCCTTTCATACCTGGTCACCTTCTGGTCATGCCTCAGCACCAACAGCCGTATCCATGTTACATGCAGGTGTTTTAATGAAATTAGGTGGTTATGGTGTTTTTAGAATAGCCATGTATTTACTACCTCAAGGTGCATTAAATTGGACAGACTTCTTTTTAGTCTTAGCCACCATAGGTGTAATCTATGGAGCCTTTGGAGCCGTTATGCAAAAAGACTTAAAATATATCAATGCCTATGCCTCTGTAAGTCATTTGAGTTTGGTGTTATTTTCCTTATTAATGCTCAATAAAACAGCTTGGAGTGGTGCAATTATACAATCATTATCTCACGGATTATTAACAGCATTATTCTTTGCCTTAATCGGGATGGTTTACGGAAGAACACATACACGAGATATTGCCAAATTAGGCGGTATTATGAAAACGTTACCCTTTATAGGTGCCGTTTATGTAATTACAGGATTGGCCTATTTAGGTCTCCCAGGGTTTAGTGGTTTTGTTGCTGAAATGAATGTTTTTGTTGGTGCTTTTGAACATGCTGACCTGTTCCGTAGAATCTTAACCATAATTGTGGTTTCGTCCATTGTAGTTACAGCAGTATACATTTTAAGAATGGTAGGGAAAATTATGATGGGACCTTTGGTAAATGAAGAACATGCATCACTGCCCAAAGCAACATGGTATGAAAAAACAGGTTTGGTTTTATTGATGATTCCTGTGGTAATTATTGGTACGATGCCTTACGGATTAAGTGAAATGATAAAAGAAAGTATCGAACCATTTTTGGAACGATTACTATAAAATAAAAAAGACCTCACAGGTTTTAAAATCTGTGAGGTCTCAATGCAGATTTGCCATGCTGCTATAAATTAAAAATAATAAAATATACAAAAAATGAATTGGAATGATCTCCTTTTAATGCGTTTTGAATTAGGATTGCTATTTATTATTTTAGCAATGCTCGTTTTTGAAATCTTTGCAAGTAAAAAACAGAAAGGGTCTATCATTCCGTTTGCATTAATCCTTTTTACAATACATACCATCATTGGTTTCTTACCTATAGAAGATGGTAGCTTATTTGGTGGCATGTTTAAAAGCAATACGCTACTTTATTACTTTAAAAATGTATTGAATGTTGGTGTGCTTATCGTATTGTTACAATCGGCCGATTGGCTTAAAGAAAAAATAGTACAACAAAATAAAGCCACAGAATTTATACTCTTATTGCTCTCTTCATTATTAGGGATGTATTATATGATTTCTTCCGGTCACTTTTTAATGTTCTATCTCGGACTGGAATTAGCAACCCTACCCGTTGCAGCATTGGTTGCTTATGAAACTTCCAAACGAATATCAGCAGAAGCGGGAGTGAAATATATTTTATCATCAGCCTTAGCTTCGGGTACAGCAATATTTGGAATTTCATTTTTATATGCCACTACAGGAGATCTTTATTTTGATGCGATGGCAACTACATTAACAACTTCAAATCTTTCTATATTAGGATTTATATTTTTCTTTTCTGGATTGGCATTTAAAATATCTTTAGCTCCATTTCATTTTTGGACTGCTGATGTTTATGAAGGTGCACCTATAAATGTGGCATCTTATTTGTCTGTTATCTCTAAAGGAGCTGCAGTTATCATCTTAGTTATTTTATTATTTACAGTATTAAAACCATTGATGCCCTTTTGGAGTGAAATTATTTATGTTATTGCTATTGCTACCATGACTATTGGTAATTTATTTGCTTTACGACAACAAAATATGAAACGCTTTTTAGCTTTCTCTTCCGTGGCACAAGCAGGGTTTATTCTCTTAGGAATGCTTTCTGTTGATGAATTAGGCTTAGCAACAGTGCTCTTTTTTGTTACCGTTTATATCTTTTCAAATTTAGGTGCTTTTGGTGTTGTACAAGCAATTTCTGCCATATCTGGCAAAGAAAATATTGATGATTATGAAGGCTTATACCGTACCAATCCTAAGTTAAGTCTTTTATTAATGTTGGCTTTATTCTCCTTAGCTGGAATTCCACCTTTGGCAGGCTTCTTTGGTAAATTCTTTTTATATGCAGCAGCAGCCAGTAAAGGTTATTATATATTGGTCTTTATAGCTGTAGTGAATGCAACGGTTTCATTGTATTACTATTTACTAGTCATTAGAGCCATGTTTTTACGCAAAAACTCAAATGCTATCCCTTATTTTAACTCTAAATTTTATATGAAATTAGGTTTGGTATTATCAGCTATTGGTATTTTAGTAGCAGGATTGTATAGCCCCTTATATGAATATGTTTTTGCAATAAGTACAAATTTCTTAAATTAAAATATGGGATTAGCAGGTAAACATTTATTTGGAAGTATAGAAGAAACAAGAGTTACTTTTATTGAGAAAAAGATAGAGAAAGATCGTGCAGATTTTCTAAAAAAATTATTGGAACATAACGGATTTGAAGTGCTCATTCAAGAAGAAAAAAGAAAAACCGAAGAAGAGCCTCAATTGTATACTGTTGCTGTTACTGATATGGTTTTTAACCCTACCGTTTGGATATTTCAACGCAAACTCAAAACTTTTGATGGGCGTATTGTAAATCAAGAGTATTGGAATCAGCTTAGTGAAGATACCAAGCCTCAATATTGGAAAAATGATTAGTGAATAAAATAAATAACTGGCGATTCAAATGTTCCGCTTTTCATCTTTTTCTTTCCCGT
>CAYRZY010000217.1:0-5404 GCA_964428855.1 uncultured Flavobacteriaceae bacterium | reverse complement strand
ACTCCAATAATCATCCATGGAATTAATTTACGTATGTATTTCCATTGTGCATGGCGATTGTAATAGATTACGGCAAAGATATCTGCGATAATCAACATAGGTAATAATATTCCTGTAGATGTTTTTTTCTCCAAATACAAAGGCTAAAATAACAACAATGAGTATGCCCATGCCTTTGATGCCTGCTTTTGACATTCCTAAAAGGAAAACAGCAAAAAGGATTGAAGCCCATTGTAGAGTTGATAGATTATAGGATGTTAATATTTCTATATAGATCATTAATTATAAACTGAAGGAAAATAAACTTAATTTCAAATAATTAGAATTACGAATTTAAGAAAAATATTGTTCAACTTTATCAACAATAGTTTGTGCCAATTTTTCTTTACTTTCTTTAGTCCAACCTGCTACATGTGGTGATAAAATCACATTGTCAGCCTTGATTAAATATTTAAATGCTTCAGGCAGCTTATCGTCTAAAAATAAATTTTCAAAAGATGTTTTTTCATATTCTAATACATCTAAACCAGCTCCTAAAATTTTTCCTGATTCTAATGCTATAACCAAATTTGGGGTAACAACACTTTTACCTCTTCCTGTATTGATGAGCCAAAAAGGTTTAGTAAAAGAATTTATAAATTCTGCATCTACCATATTGATCGTTAAAGGTGTTTCTGGGGTATGTAAGCTTACAATATCGACTTTTTGACACAACTCTTCTAATGTTACTTGTGTAGCGTTTTGATCTCCAACATTATTTTTAATGTCATAACATAAGACTTTAACATCAAAACCTTTTAGCTTTTTGGCAAAGGCTTTTCCCATGTTTCCATAACCTATAATACCAATAGTTTTTCCATCCAATTCAACACCTCTATTATCTTCACGTAGCCATTTTCCTTGGCGGACTTCTCTATCTGCTTTATTCAACTTATTGAAGAGTGAAAGCAGCATCCCTAAAGTATGTTCTCCAACTGCATTTCTATTACCTTCTGGTGCAGAGATTAAATGAATGTTTTTTTGTTCTGCATACCCAATATCAATATTTTCTAAGCCAGCACCTACACGAGCTATAAATTTTAAGTTAGTCGCTTTGTCTATAAATACTTTGTCAATGGCAAACCGACTTCTAATCACAATACCATCATAGTTTTGAATCTTGGCCTCAATAGCTTCTTTTGATGAAGTAAAATCTTCATCACAGTGAAAATTTAAATTCTCTAATCCGCTTTTTAAAATAGGATGGTTGCTGTCTAATAATAATACTTTCATGTTGTTCATAATGATACGCAAAATTAAATTTTAATATCAAATAAAAAAATCAATATGAATTCTAAATTTTATTTCCGATATTTACTATCTAAATTAACCCAGTTATGAATAAAATTATTACAATTTTAATAGTATTTTTAAGTTTTAATGCTGTTGCTCAAAATTATTATTTTGAAGAATATCAACCATTTAATAAAGAAATTCCGAGTCCAGAAGAGTTTTTAGGTTATCCAATTGGTGAATATCATACCCGTCATGATTTGGTAGTTTCTTATTTATATAAACTTGCGGAATTATCCGATAAGGCAAGTATATCTGTCTATGGACATACTAATGAAAATAGGAAATTAGTCATGCTAAGGATTACTTCCTTAGAAAATCATCAAAATATAGCTGCAATTAAGGAGAAGCATTTAAAAGTTATTGATCAGAATACCAATATCACGGACTTTACCGATTTACCAATATTCGTTAATTTAGGATATGGAGTTCATGGCAATGAACCTTCAAGTACTGAAGCTGCAATGCTTACAGCGTATACATTGATTGCTTCAGAGAGTGAAAAAGTTACAGCGTATCTAAAAGAGGCTATTTTCTTTTTAGATCCAACAATAAATCCTGACGGTAGAGATCGACATACCAATTGGGTGAATAATTTTAGAGGAAATCCTTTAGTAGCTGACAAAGATGATATAGAACACAATGAAGGTTGGCCACGAGGTAGAACAAATCACTATTGGTTCGATTTGAATAGAGATTTACTTTTAGGTGTAATGCCAGAAAGTAATGCTAGATTGAAATGGTATCACGATTGGTATCCTAATGTTGTTACTGATTTTCATGAAATGGGAACAAATAGCACTTACTTTTTTGAACCTAAGAATATGTCAGCATCTGTAAATCCTGTAACTCCAGTAGAGAATTATACGACCTTAAACAATGCATTTGCAAAACAATTTTCGGCTGATTTAGATAAGATAGGTTCGTTGTATTTTACAGCTGAAAGATACGATTCAACGTATCCTGGTTATGGTTCTACTTATATGGATTTACAAGGCTCATTAGCTTTATTGTTTGAACAAGCAAGTTCAAGAGGACATTTACAAGAAACACCAACAGGTACTATTTCTTTTCAGTTTACCATCAGAAATCAATTTATATCTAGTTTTTCTACTATAAAAGCTTCAATATTACACAAGGATTTATTGTACAATTATCAAAACACATTCTTTAAAAAATCTATTGAGAAAGCATCAAGAAGTAAAGTAAAAGGATATGTTTTTGGAGATGATTTTGATAAAAATAGAACAAAAGCCTTTTTAGATTTGCTATTAAAACATAAAATAAAAGTGTATGATTTAGATAAAAATTTATCGGTTGCTAATAAAAAATTTAAAGCCAATAATAGTTATGTGGTGCCCACTCAGCAAAAGCAACATTATTTAGTGCAATCTCTATTTGAAACGTATAATAAATACCGTGATAGTGTGTTTTATGATGCTTCTTCTTGGTCACTCGTTAATTTTTATAATATGAAACATAGTGCTTTGACTAAAGTGCCAAGTTATACGAATGAGATTACTTTTGACAACAATATCGTTAAAACGGATGAATTTGAAATAAGCGATTATGCCTATGTAATTCCTTGGGATGATTATTATGCACCTGCGGTTTTAAACAGTCTACAACAGAAAGGTATACTAGTCAAAACGTCAACAAAACCGTTTACCATTACAGCAAATGGTAAAGAAGTTAGTTTTAATAGAGGAGCTTTGTTAATAGCTGTAAGTATTCAGAAATTATCTAAAGATTCACTTTATAAAACGGTAATCTCTAATTGTAAAAAGTATGATGTGCAAGGCTATTCTATAAATACAGGATTCACACTTAAAGGTAACGGCTTAGGAAGTAATAGTTTTCAGGTTTTGCGTAAACCAAAAGCAATGATGATTGTAGAAGGTGATGTGTCATCTTATGAAGCAGGAGAAGTTTGGTATTTATTTGAACAACGTATGCAGATGCCAATAAGTAAAGTGCCTGAGCGATTGTTTAAAAGTGTTAATTTGAGTAAATATAATGTGCTAATTTTAGTTTCAGGAAAATATAATGGTTTAGATGAAGAGGATAAAGACAAATTAAAGAACTGGATAGAACAAGGCAATACTTTAATTACAATTGCAAAAGCAAGCTCATGGGCTGTTAAAAATAAAATAGTAAGTGAAAGTTTAGTGGAAAACAAAAAAGACTCATTAAAAGCACCTGAAAGGTTAAACTATGCTGATGCTAGAGGTACGCATGGTAAGCAAAGTATAGGAGGTGCTATTTTTGAAGTCGATTTAGACATTACAAATCCGTTAGGTTATGGATATCACAATAGAAAATTGCCAGTTTACAAAAATAATAGGGTGTGGTTAAAGCCAAGTAAAAGTGAATTTTTAACCGTTGCAAACTATACAGAGCATCCACATATTGACGGGTATATTACAAAGGAGAATCTAAATAATTATATGAGTAAATCTGCCTCAATATTGATAAGTAAAAAAGGAGAGGGTAGGGTAGTGCTCTTTGCCGATAATCCTAATTTTAGAGGTGCTTGGTATGGTACTAATAAACTCTTTATGAATGCTGTGTTTTTTGGATCACTACTCAATGCAGATTAATTTGAGTTAGATGTGACTAAAGTGCTTTTAACTTGGTAATGATATAATTACTCGAGATTCTTCACTTCATTGGTTCCTCATTGTGTTATGAATGACATTATACAGCTAAAACTACCAATTATTTTTGGCACCATTACCATCAAATTTGATAAGCTTTTTTATTCTAATTTGACTCCACTTTGTTTCGTCTAATTATTTAGTGCTTCCGCACCACCTACAATTTCCAATATCTCATTGGTAATTGCAGCTTGACGAGCTTTATTATAAGTTAATAGTAAGTCATCACGCAATTCAGTTGCATTGTCTGTTGCTTTGTGCATGGCAGTCATTCGAGCACCATGTTCAGCAGCATATGAATCTCTAACTGATTTGTACAATTGTGTTTTTAGTGATTTAGGAATTAATCCTTCGATAATTTCTACTTTTGAAGGTTCGAAAATATAATCTAAATTCACATTTGCATCACTTTTTGTGGGTACAATAGGTAAAAATTGCTCGTGAGTAGTTATCTGAGTTGCAGCATTTTTGAAATTATTATATATAATTTGGATGCTATCATAAGTCTCATCAGCATATAATTCCATTAAATGGTTAGCGACCGTTGCCGTATTGTCAAATGTTAATTTGTCAAACAGCTCACTCTCATTAGCAATTATTTTATATTCTTTAGATAACGAATCATTTCCTTTCTTACCAATAGCAAGTATATCTACTTGTTTTCCGCTATATGTATTTTTAATTAAAGCAATAGATTTTTTTATAACAGAAGAGTTGAAACCTCCACACAAACCTCTATTAGAAGTAATTACTACTAAAAGGATTTTATTTACTTCTCTTTGTTGAGAATATGTACCACCCACATCACCTTCTAAAGTAGCACTTAAACTTTGTAGTAATTCAGTTAATTTATTTGAATACGGACGCATAGCAGTAATTGCATCTTGTGCTTTTTTCAACTTAGCAGCAGATACCATTTTCATAGCACTGGTAATCTTCATGGTTGAACCAATAGATGTAATTCTGTTACGTATTTCTTTTAAGTTTGCCATTCTTTTTAGTGTGCAGTATTCAGTATTCAGTATTCAGTCAGTTTGTAACTGAATACTGCTACTGATTACTATTTCTTAGTTGTATTTAGCTGATAATTCTTTTGCGGCATTCTCTAATATCGCAATTACTTCATCAGTTAATTTACCAGATTTTAATGTGTCTAGTGTGTCTCTATGTTTTGCATTTAAATAAGAGATAAATTCTTTTTCAAATTCTTTTATTTTATTTACAGGTACGTCTTTTAATAAATTTTTAGAACCTGCATAGATAATTGCAACTTGATCTTCAACAGTAAACGGGTCATTTTGAGCTTGTTTTAAAATCTCAACATTACGTTTACCTTTTTCAATTACATTTAAAGTTGCAGCATCTAGATCAGAACCGAATTTTGCAAAAGCTTCTAATTCACGATATTGTGCTTG
>CAYRZY010000216.1:0-5443 GCA_964428855.1 uncultured Flavobacteriaceae bacterium | reverse complement strand
TCAGTAATTAAAACGCTGGCACCTTGATAATAAATATCTAAAAAGTCTTGTAGGCAATCAAATTGATACGCTTCTCTTATCTCTTCAATAGACTTGTATTTGATCTTGATATTGTTTCGTTGAGCAATTTTAAACATCAATTCTGGTTCAAAAGAACCTTCTATATGTAGGTGAAGCTCTGCTTTAGGGAGGTTTTCTATAAAATTTCGCATACGTTGATAATTATTGGATATCAAAAGTAATAAAATTTCAGATACAATACTAAAATGATGATATTTGTGTATGAAGAAAATAATTTTTGCTGTATTAATAGTACTTATATTAATTTTTACAATAAACAAAGTTATGAGTCAATCTGGTAAATTAGAAGTAGGTGATACGATTCCATCTTTTACATTAAAAAATCAATTGGGTAATGCGATTGATATTGATACTTTTCGTGGTAAAAAAGCCATGGTCATTTATTTTTACCCGAAAGATGATACACCCAGCTGTACTAAAGAGGCTTGTAAATTCCGTGATGAATTTGAGGCTTTTACAGATTTAGATGTTGAGGTAATAGGAATTAGTGCAGATGATGAGGCTTCTCATCTAAAATTTGCTGAAAAATATAGATTGCCATTTACCTTATTGTCAGATACTAAAAATGAAGTAAGAAAACTGTTTGGAGTTCCTAAGAGTATGTTGGGCTTGATACCAGGCAGAGTAACTTATGTGATTGATGAAAACGGAATTATCATTCATATTTTTAACAGTCAATTTGGAGCTGAAAAACACATAAAAGAAGCATTAACTAAACTTAAAGAAAATAAAAGTGAGTAAATTATATCCATTAAAATTTGAGCCCATATTAAAAGAGAAAATTTGGGGAGGTGAAAAGTTACATAAAATTTTACATAAAAAGTCTACTAAAAAGAATGTTGGCGAAAGTTGGGAGATTTCAGATGTTGATGGCAATATTTCTATTGTTGCCAATGGTGAACTTAAAGGAAAGTCTCTTCAGGACTTGATAAAGACCTATAAAGAGGAGTTGTTGGGTGAAAAGGTGTATAATCAATTTTCAGATAAATTTCCGTTGCTGATAAAGTTTATTGATGCTAAAGAGGCGTTGAGTATTCAGCTGCATCCAAATGATGCTTTGGCTAAAGAACGACATAACTCATTTGGTAAAACCGAGATGTGGTACGTGATGCAAGCTGATAAAGGAGGGGATTTGATTGTCGGTTTCAAAAAAGATTCAAACAAAGAGGAATATCTAAAGCATCTAGAGGATAAAACATTACTAGAAATCCTTAATGTAGATACCGTTAAGGAAGGTGACGTATATTTTATTCCTACTGGGAGAATACATGCCATTGGGGCAGGAGTGATGCTTGCTGAGATTCAACAGACAAGTGATGTTACTTACAGAGTGTATGATTGGGACCGTCAAAATCCTGACGGAACCTATAGAGATTTACATACCGAATTGGCTTTAGATGCGATAGATTATACCGCTGAAAATAAATACACATCAAATTACACTAAAAGTTTAAATAGCAAATCAAAAATTATTGATTGTCAATATTTTACTACAAACTTCTTAACTATAAATGGAACAATATATGTAGATAATAGCGACAAAGATTCATTTGTTATTTATATGTGCGTTAAGGGTGAAGTTTCAATTGTTTATAATGATGATAACATTGAAGTCATCCGAAAAGGAGAAACTATTTTAATACCTGCCAACCTTTCAAAATTTGAAATAAAAGCAACAGAGAATTCTGAACTTTTAGAGGTTTATATAAAATGAAAAAAGAGTATAAACATATAAAGGTAATTGCTTTTGATGCCGATGATACACTTTGGGTCAACGAAACCTATTTCAGAGAAGCTGAACAGAAATTTGCCAAATTGCTTTCTGGATATGAAACTACCAATAAAATAGATCAAGAATTATTTAAAATGGAGATAGATAATCTTCCTTTGTATGGCTATGGAGTTAAGGGGTTTATGCTTTCTATGGTAGAGTCGGCGTTAGAATTGTCTAATTACAAGCTTAATCCGAAAATAATACAAGAAATTTTAGCAATTGGTAAAGAAATGCTAGAAAAACCCATAGAATTACTAGAAGACGTAGAACATGTTTTAAAGGCATTAAAATCGAATTATAAATTGATTGTAGCTACCAAAGGCGATTTGCTAGATCAAGATCGGAAATTAGAAAAATCGGGATTACTCAATTATTTTCACCATGTAGAAGTTTTGAGTGATAAAAAGCCTGAAAATTATTTAAAGCTAGTTGCCCATTTAGATATTAACGCTTCAGAATTGTTAATGATAGGCAATTCTTTAAAATCAGACATATTACCTCTGATAGAAGTAGGGGCAAGTGCTATACATATTCCTTTCCACACCACTTGGATTCATGAAACTGTTGAGCATAACGGAGAAGGTTATAAAACGGTAAGCACATTAACTGATGTTTTGAAATTTTTGTAATGAAACCCTCATTGAGGGATTTATTAAAAAATAGCCAATAACTTTTATTAAATAAAGTAATTGGATTAAAGGGGAATCAACCTTAATTTATAAAATGAAAGAGTTAGATATTAAAAACTGGAATAGAAAAGAGCATTTTAATTTTTTTAAAGAGTTTGCTGATGCTTATTTTGCTGTAACTGTAGAGGTAGAGGTGACAAAAGCATATTCGTATTCAAAAGAAAATAATAGTTCGTTTTTTGCTTTGTATCTGCACGCTTGTATGAAGGCTATAAACAGGGTAGAAAATTTGAGATATAGAATTAGAGAAGATAAAGTCATTGTCCATGATGTGATTCATGCATCAGCTACAATTCTAAGAGAAGATACTACTTTCGGATTTTCATTTATTCATTTTCATGAGGATTTTAAAATTTTCAATGAAAATTTTAAAGCTGAAAAAGAGCGGATTTTAAATAGTGATAATTTATTCCCCACACAAAACACTGACGATTGTATTTACTGTTCGGCAATGCCTTGGTTGAATTTTTCAGGACATAAAGAACCTTTGTTGGGTGCTGTTAAAGAGTCTGTGCCTAAATTAGCCTTTGGCAAGTTTATTAAAAAAGAGGATAAACTAATGATGCCTATATCTATTGCAGTAAATCATGCGTTGGTAGATGGTTATCACGTTGGTTTATTCGTAGATATATTTCAAGAGTTTTTAAATGATTTTTAAAACCTTTTCTACCTATGTATTTGAAGAAAAACCCTTAAGTTTGCAAAAAATTTAAATAGTGAAATTATGGCAAGTGTAAAAAACTTAAAAAAAGATATCAATTACGTTTTATCAGATATTATTGAAGAGTGCTATGTATGGCAAATATTACAAGATGATACTAAGAAGTCAGATAAAGCAGAAAAAATTATTGATGAAGCAATTACTACTTTCGATGGGCTAATTGAAAAAGTGAATGCTAAAAAGGTTGAGAATAAAAAAACACATTTTAAAGGTATAAGTACTGAATTACAGACTAAAAGTCAAGCTTTATTAGCTAAAATTGAGAAGTTGTAGTTTAGTTAAAACTATGTTATTTTTTTCAAAACTTTAACATTTTTGATGTAATATTTGTATATTTATATCGTTCCTAATATAAGACACAATTAATCCCAATTTATAGATGTCAAGAGCGATATTTGAGTACACAAAGACAGTTTTGAAGAAAGTTAGCTTTAATGTAGATTTATTCTGTAAAGAATTAAAGAAAGCATTAGAGAAGCTACTTCCTTATGAAGTTGAAGAATTAAAAATATGGTTGGAAGAATTCACTTCTGATAGACCAGAACTATACATTTCTTTAGAAATGGTAAAATAAACAAAAAGGAGCTTTTAGCTCCTTTTTTATTTTTTGAGCGGGCTAATTATTTTAACATCGCTAAAGGCAATAACACCCCTAATAACACCATCTATTGTTGATTTTAACGCTTCAATTAATTGGATTTTAAGCTGAGATTTATGGTAAATTAAACTCACCTCTCGTGAAGGAGAAGGTGTGTTGAATTGCTTTACATACTTTTTGTCTTCCTCTTTTAAATCTAGACTGTTTAAATATGGTAATAGAGTCATACCCAAACCTTCTTTAGTTAATTTGATTAAAGTTTCAAAACTCCCGCTTTCTAAAGTGAAATGATTGTGATTTTCATTTTTATAGGCATTGCAAAAGTTTAAAATATTGTCTTTAAAGCAGTGTCCATCTTCTAGCAATAGAATGTCCTCAATATCAAGATCCTCAACATTTAGTTTGTCCTTGGTAAACAGTCTATGATCTTCATTTAAAAACCCTACAAAAGGTTCGTAATACAAAACGCGTTCTTTTATAGATTCGGTTTCTAATGGAGTTGCAGCAATAGCAGCATCTAAATAACCGTCTGATAGTTTTTTAATAATATCTTCAGTAGTCAATTCTTCAATTATTAAATTTATTTTAGGATATTTTTTAATGAATGTTTTTAAAAATAGGGGTAATAATGAAGGCATTATGGTAGGGATCACTCCTAATTTAAATTCACCGCCGACAAAGCCTTTCTGTTGATCTACTATATCACTAATTCTATTACTCTCATCAATAATAACCTTGGCTTGTTCTATTATTTTTAATCCAATAGGAGTGAGTTCTATGGGTTTTTTCTTACGATTAAAAATAATGACCTCAAGCTCGTCTTCTAACTTTTGTATTTGCATGCTTAAGGTTGGTTGAGTTACAAAACATTGCTCTGAAGCTGCAGTAAAATTCTTGTATTCGGCCACAGCTAATACATATTTTAATTGTGTAATTGTCATTTAGTATAAGTTTTGATGATAAAGATATAAAAACTATCAATAATAATTATAGTAAAATTTTATTTTCTTGAGATACTTTTGTAATGAATTTAAAACGAATAAATTATGAGTACTAAAATATTAGGATTACAGAAAGATAAAGTAGAAGGATTGGTAGTGAATTTAAATGAATTACTTGCTAATTTTCAAGTGTATTACCAAAACTTAAGGGGTTTGCATTGGAATATTAAAGGAAAATCTTTTTTTGAACTACATGTCAAGTTTGAAGAGTTGTATACAGATGCTCAAGAAAAAGTGGATTTAATTGCAGAGCGGATATTGACTTTAGAAGGTGTGCCATTACATACTTTTAGTGATTATTTGTTATTAGCATCAATCTCAATTGGTAATAATATCTCTCAAGATAGAGAGGCTGTAGAACTAGTCGTTGAATCATTGAATAGATTGATAGAGATTGAACGGAGTATCTTAACTAAATCAGGTGATGCTGATGATGAAGGTACAAATTCTTTAATGAGTGATTTTATTGCAGAACAAGAAAAAACACTTTGGATGATGAAAGCCTGGTTAGGATAAAATAGTTAGAAGACAGAAGACTGGAAGGGTAAATTAATTCTTTTCCTGTTTTCTATTTTCCAT
>CAYRZY010000215.1:0-5468 GCA_964428855.1 uncultured Flavobacteriaceae bacterium | reverse complement strand
GGTGCAGGACAATTTCCCTGATATTGAGTTTCACTTTACTTCTGAGTTTTAGGGGGTGTACAGCCCTTGAATTTCATGTTTACTTAGAGTCTGTCTATAATATCCTCTAACATCGTTGCCCATCATTTAAGTCATCCCGAAACACCTCGGGACTTCTAAATTTAAAGATTTTGCAAGCCTCGCTAGAGAATATTCTAGCTTAGACTCGACTTTATAGATAGACTCTACTAAGAAAAACTGAAATAGCTATTTTACATTTACGCTAGCACACCAATATGGGAATCTTTTCGTAATGATTGCCCTGTGTTATAACGTAGTTATTTGGCTAGTTGAAATACTTTTTATTACCTGCCTTATGTAATGTAATCTTGCAAATCAACTTTTATCCTTTTTACTATAAACGTATTTTTGCACTTAGAAATACATTTTTAGTTAATAAAATTAGTATTTTTAACATTCAAGCCAGCGACCGATTCGATTTTTTATAGCGCTTTGACTTGTAGTTTAATAGTCACTTAACTTTTTAGCTAACGCATAAAGCTATGAAACACAGTATTGTATTTTTTAAAAGTATTTGTCTAGCATTTGCATTTATAATGTTTTCGGCGAGCTCTTACGCAACAGAAAAGCCAAAATTGGAGTCAAGTGATAGCGAAAAAATCTATGGCTACGACATCAATGAAAAATGGATAGCCTCTCCTGTGAATCCTCCTGGGAAGGAAATGACCATTGATGAGTTGTATAATAAAATTTTCGAAGATGGAAAAATTGTAGAGGGTTTCAGTGAAGATGATGTGGAGAGATTGCCCCTTGGTCTGATTAGGAGTGGGAAAGGGACTGCCAATCAGGTGGTGGTGTTAATAGTAAAAGGGAGAACAACCAGTGTAAGTACTTCCGTAGATGTGTTTGTACAAGTTCCTTTTGCACCAACCGGCGATATACTTTATTTTGTTGGGGAAAATATTCAGGTATCAAAAGGTGGATTTGGAGGGGGGGCAGGTTTGTCTAGGCTTTACCTTGCCGAAATTGTCGATAAATCAGGGAACTCAAACCCTAAATTTAAACTCAGATTAGACCCTGGTAAAGACAAAACATACATAGAGTGGGGCTGTCAAGGCTTTGAAAACTTTAAACTCAGTGGTTATTTTGAATTTCCCAAAGATAAACTGACTGTCGATAGAGACATTGAAAAAAAATACCCCCATAAAAATGTGAGGGCTGAATTTTCTGTTGAGGGAAAAGACTTTAGTAATATGTTGGCGGAGGTAAGTTTTCCTGCATTCAAAGTGAAAGGGATTGAAGACTTTACTTTCAAAATTGAAAAAGCAACCATGGATATGAGTGAGACTACCAACCCTGATGGAATTGGTGCACAACCACTATACTCAGAAACCATAAACCAATTAGGTCCTTTTTGGACTGGATTCTATGCAAAGCAGGCAAAGATAATTCTACCCAAATTTTTAAGAACAGATAGTACCGCCATGTCGGAACTTGCCATCGAAGGAATTATCCTTGATCAAGAGGGTTTTACAGGTAACGTTTCTTTACAAAATGTATTGTCTATTAATGAAGGGCAGGCAGGGGGCTGGCCACTATCTATTAATGACCTTTTTCTTGATATTCATCAAAACAAACTAGTAGGAGGCGGTATGGGCGGCGCCATTGTTTTACCATTTAGCAAAAATGAAAGCCAATTAGCATACGAAGCATTAATATACAAAGATGAAAAAGAAGTAGTAAATTATTCATTTGAAATTGCCACTACTGAAGAGATAGAAGCATCTGCCTTATTGGCTACAATACGATTGGCACCTTCTTCCAGAATTAAACTCATCAAAAAGGACGGTGAACTATATGCTGATGCCATGTTGCACGGGTCGTTGAGTATTAGCCAAAGTAAAAAGGTAGAGATACCTGATATTGCATTCGAAAATTTCAATATTATATCCAAAGCACCTTATGTGAAATCAGGGAATTTTGCTTTGACTTCAGCAGGGAACGGACCAGTGGCAGCGGCAAAAATAGGTCCATTTAAATTTAGTTTGGATGATTTGGGATTTAGGTTTTATGAGGGTAAGTATAGTATTGACATAGATGGTGGCATCACCTTGATGGGTAAGGAAGGGAATGATAATATTTTTTCGGGGAAAACAGGAATACGGATTGATGGCGTCATAGAAAAAAGCACAGAAGGAGATACCCAAGGACAGCAACGATGGGTTGTCAAGCGTAGTAAAATTAAAAAACTGGAGATAGAAGCAAACATTGGAGTTTTAAAGATGAAAGGCGGCGCTGAGTTTTTTGGTAAAGGGGATGAGTTTGGTAGTGGTTTTCAGGGAAAAGTAAATGTAGCCTTAGCAGGGACATTAGAAATTGATGCTACTGTTATGTTTGCAGCAAAGGATGATATTAATTATTGGTATGTTGATGCTGTTTATGGTAATGATGGAGAAACTAAAAAGCCAAAACTGGGTACTGGAGCTATCAAAAGGTTGGCAGGAGGGTTTGCCTATAATATGCAGCCTACCAACAGAAACGAACTTCAAAACAACATATATACCTATCAACAAATTCAGAACGCTAATGATCAAATAAGAGAAATAAATGAGCAAAGGAAACTTCAAAACGCATCTGCATCAGAAGCTGATAAACAAGAATTGCTGACAACCAATGATTGGGTGCCTACTGACTCAGGATTGAAATATGAAATGATACCTGGAGGAGGGATTTCTGCCTTTATGGATATTGTAATGATTCCAAAAGAGAGTACTAAAAGTGCACTCATAGCAGGATCACTCAGCGTTATTTTAAATAGTAATTTCGGGTTGCGATACATTGAAATTGGTGGAACGGTTCATCTAATGCCAAAATTAGATGGAGAAGGAAGACCCACCTCAAAAGTTAAAGGAGAAGCACTAGTCTCCTATGATTTTGAAAATAAAGAATTACATGCGGAGTTTGGCGCTACTTTTGGTTCAGACAAAATTGCATCGGTTAATATATTTACGGTACTACACTTTGGTAATAATAACTGGTGGGTTTACTTGGGTACTCCTAACAAAAGAATGAACGCTACCATTGACAAATTAGGTACTGCAACAGCCTACTTTATGGTGGGGACTAAACTAGAACCATTTCCTGCACCTCAAATTAGCTTACAAGATGACTGGGGTAATAGCATGGGTGGTGATTTTACCAGAGGAGGCGTAAATGTTGAAACTGGGGGTATAGCTTTTGGTGCAGCACTTTATAAAGAGTTGTTTGATGAAGAGTTTTTTATCTTTTATGCTAATTTTAATTTAAGCCTAGGTTTTGACATAGCCTTTCAGGATTTAAGGGGACGCAGTTGTGAAGGACATAGTGGCGAAGTTGGTATAAATGGGTGGTATGCTTCAGGGCAAGCGTGGGCTGCTGTGACGGGATCTGTCGGTATTGATGTGAAGCTTAAGTTTATTAAAAAGAAAATCAAAATATTTTCTGTGGCAGCAGGAATTGTACTGACGGCGGATTTGCCAAATCCAACTTGGATGCAGGGCTATGTATTTGGAAAGTTTAGTGTCTTGGGTGGACTAGTTAAAGGGCAGGTGAGCTTTAAAGCAACTATTGGTGAAAAATGTGTTATAGCTGGTGCGGCACCTGGCATGGATGTCAACATTGTCAAGCAGATCACACCTGACGAAGGTGATGCCAAAGTAAGTGTGTTTAATGTACCGCAGGTACTTTTTGAACTGCCCATTGGCAAAACTATCCCGGTAAGTGATGGTGAAAGCACCAAAAAATATAAAATAGCTTTCGACTACTTTAAGGTGTTGCATAACAACATAGAAATAGAAGGTAAACTAAAGTGGAATGATGAAAAAGACCTCGTGGCATTCAGCCCGAAAGATGTGCTACCTTCAGAAACTACAGTCAAAATAAAAGTGAAAGCACACTGGCAAGAGTATAAAAATGGTAGTTATGTAAACCTTACTTCCAATGGGCAACTAGCAGAGGAAGTGAAGGAACTTTCTTTTGTGACGGACAAAGCACCAGACTATATTGATCCCACTAATGTGGTATATAGCTATCCACAGAATGGGCAATACAATTATTATCAAAATGAACATCCACATGGATATATTAAGCTTAACCAAGCCCAGTCTTACCTGTGGAGAGGAAAACAGAATAGCCAACAGGTTAATTATGAAGTATTTTTTAATGAAATGCCGATGGGAGACACCATCAAAGTGGCATTGAAAGCAGATACCATCAATGCACGCCTTAGTTTTGACATGCCTACAGGGCTAAGCAAGGAGAAGGCATATCGTCTCTCAGTTTGGCGTGTGGTGAAAAATCAGGAATTAGCGCTGAATAATAACGTAGCGACTACGACCAAAGACATTTCAACTAATGACCGTGCTACCATCACTAAAGTGGAAAAATCTATTGTTGGTGGACTTACCAATGCCATTAGCAAAGACCTTTACGATAGCTATTTTAGGGTTAGTCGTTACAATACTTTTACCGAAAAAATGGCACAGATTCCTTCTACAAAAGTAGTAATGTATGATAGTGTTAATTTCAATGTTGCCAATAGATTGATAGGGTTGAAACTAGAGTTAGAAGAGACCCTTGATGGTTTTGAACTAAACGACACAGAGCATGCAGCACAAATGGTAGAGATAAATTCAGTGCCATTTGACCAAATAACAAGCGACAACTGGGTTCGTAGAGAGCTCTTTCCACAGATTTATGAGAACCATCCGTATAAATATGAGTCGCATACCTTTAGGATAAAGCGTGATATAAGTGAGCATGGTCTTATCCCACTCAAAAAATTCAGGAATCAATATTACAAGCAAGAATTAAAAACAGACGTGCAAGACTTGATGAATGGTAATGTAAGCACGGAGGCACTTAATAATTATTTTTGGTATGATGTAAGTTATTATTCTTATCAAGACTATAAGGAGTTAGAAAATCAAATGGCTGCTGTTATTAGAGGGGGTTATTACCCACCTTCAATCAAAAGCATTCATATAGATACATATAAACCCATAAAACTAGGCACATACAATCTGGAGTTTAACTATAGACCTCCAGGAATGTCGGCACCTACGTCGAAAAGTATCATTCAATTGGATTGGAAAAGTATAAATAGCAATGATGAAGTTAAAAACTAATATATCGATGTACTTGTCTGCAATCATAGGTTTTTTTGTGAGAAAAATAACTTATACCATCCCTGTCTTTGTTGGTGTTTTCACCAACAAACCAACCATACCCCCGTGGTCTGTCTCCCCACCATCCCCGTGGTCTGTGTCCCCACAGACCACCTCTGCCCTTGCTAGTGTCTCCACCAACAAAAAATCGCACGCTTCCCTTGTTGGTGTTTTCTCCAACACGCCTTCTTACTCACCCCTTGTTGGTGTTTTCACCAACAAGCCTTCTTACTTTACTGTTTTCACCAACAATAAATTAAAAGT
>CAYRZY010000214.1:0-5574 GCA_964428855.1 uncultured Flavobacteriaceae bacterium | reverse complement strand
TCGTTTACCATACCTGTTGCTTGCATATGTGCATAAATAACGGTTGAGCCCACAAATTTGAATCCGCGTTTTTTTAAGTCTTTTGAGAGTTTGTCGGACAGTTCTGTAGTTGCTAGGGCTTGATCTAAACTTTTCAACTTGTTCTTTATGGGTTTGCCATTGGTGAATTCCCAGATATATTTAGAAAACGAACCAAATTCTTGTTGAATTTCCATAAAATTTTGAGCATTGCTAATGGTCGCTTTTATTTTGAGTTTGTTTCTGATGATACCAGCATCCTGTAAAAGGGCTTCATATTTTTCTTCACCATAGGTGGCAATTTTTTTATAATCAAAACCATCAAAAGCTTTTCTGAAATTTTCTCTTTTTCGTAAGACGGTTATCCAACTTAAACCAGCCTGAAAGGTTTCCAATATTAAAAATTCAAAGAGTTTATCATCATCATAAACAGGTACGCCCCATTCTGTATCATGATATTCTACATATAATGGATCTGTGCCACACCAAGAGCATCGTTGCTTTGTCATAAAACGTGAGTTTTTTCAAAGATAAGAATTTTGGTTTTATAAGTTCGAGTTTGAAGAAATGGATTGTAACAAAAGTTGCGAAAAATAATAAAAGATAAAACTATCTTTGTTTAAAATTCAAGGTAAGTTAATATTTTTGATAGAAGCCACGAATACACTAATTTTCATTCTCTCATATTAAGAAAAACAAAGAATTTATACAAATTTTAAAATCCTATAGGATTTTTATTCGTAAAAATTATTATTTTTTATACTTAACGAGTATAATTCGTGTATTAGTGGCAAAACAAACAAAAGTGAAAGTTTGCTCTAGTTTAAAACTCTAACTAAACAAAAAACTAAATAAAATGACAAAATTACTCTTTGCTATTACGTTACTTTCTGTCTTTTCGTTGACAGCTCAAATATCATACGATAAATTACAAGATGGTACAAAAGGGATAACTAACGGATATGGAAGTTGGGGTGTAAATAGTGTTATCAAAGAGGCTGAAATTGTAGTTGATGGTAAAGGTATAATTACCTTTTATCATCCTGAAGTAGTAGTTGCAAAAAAAGCTACTATTTTTTTTATTTCTGGCTGGGGGCGTCAAGCTGGTACTTATGAATATTTTTTTCATTTTCTGGCAAGTCAAGGGTATGCTGTCGTAAATATTTACAATACAAAACCAGGTAATATTAAGCAGAGTTATCAAAATTCTCTTGATATGATGGTTTTAGTTGCACAAAAGCATTATTCGAATTGGATAGATACTAAAAAAGTTGGTTTAATGGGGCATTCTTACGGTGCAGGGTCTATTATTTGGTTAGGTAAAAAAGTTTTTGATAAGGCTAGTTATAATTGGGGAAAAGAAGGGCGGTTTATTTTTATGACTGCTCCTTGGTATAGTTTGTTAGTCACAGAAGATGATTTGAGAGATTATCCAGAAAATGTAAAATTACTTATTGAGGTGAATAATGATGATGAAAGACCTGATAAGCCAGAAACGTGGACTACAGATGAGCGTGCAATACGTGCCGTTTTTGAATTGATTAACATTCCTAATAGTGAAAAAGATTTTGTACGAGTTTATTCTAGTGATAAAACATTTCAATATAATAATAAGACCTATTCTTATAAAGCAACTCATCATATAAGTTATACCGCCTCTAGTAATTCTAAGGGAGTGTATCAAACCTATGATGCTCTTGATGTATTTGCAATAAACCGCTTGTCTCATGCATTAATTGATTATGTTTTTGAAGGTAGTCAAGCAGGAAAAAATATTGCTTTGGGTAATGGTAACGCTGATCAAATTAATATGGATTTCCTTACAAAGTTAAATGTAACGGATACACCAATTCTTAAAAGGCCTGAAAATGAGTATGTTTATAAATGCACTTCAAATTGGAATGATTTTGCGGATAATAAAAATGTCTGGTATTTGCAAAAAGGTTGTGCTGATGGTGACGGAGATGGTTTAATAGATTTATTAGAAAAGCTTTCAATAGACAATGAAAATGAATCTTACTTTGGTTTGTATCCTGTACCAGCTTCAAAAATATTGCAAATTCGTTTTACTAATGGTTCAGAACAGATTAATGAATTAGAAATAAGAGATGCAACAGGAAAATTAGTATATCAAAATAAGCAAGTAAATTCTGATGCAATCGATATTTCTAATTTAACTTCAGGTGTTTATTTTCTTAAAATTAGAACAGAAACTAGAGTAGGAGTTCATTCTTTTTTAGTGAAGTAATTTTTTGATTCTTTTACAGGAAATTTCAAAATAGTTAATTCAGTTTATTATCTTTAAACGATGAATTTAAGTTATTGGGAAATAAAATCATGGTTTACCAATGTCGATTTTACCATTGTAGGGTCTGGTATTGTAGGATTGACCTGTGCATTGAATTTAAAAGAACGCTTCCCGAATGCAAAAATACTACTCCTTGAAAAAGGGATTCTACCACAAGGAGCCAGTACTAAAAATGCTGGTTTTGCCTGTTTTGGGAGTTTATCAGAGATTATCGATGATTTGCAATATCATACTGAAGATGAAGTGTGTAGTCTAGTAGAAAAACGTTGGCAGGGATTGCAACTACTTCGCAAGACTTTAGGTGATAAAACTATCGATTTTCAACAAAATGGAGGGTATGAACTGTTTACGAATAAAGTTGTGTTTGACCAGTGTTTGTCAAAGAAGCCAGAGATAAACACTTTGTTAAAACCTATTTTTAAAAAAGATATTTTCTCTATTGTAAAGGATGAATTTAAGTTTTCAAAAGTCAATTCAAGTTTAGTATTTAACAAGTTTGAAGGGCAATTAGATACTGGTAAAATGATGACAGCATTGCTGTATTTAGTTTCAAAAAGTGGAGTAAAAATTTTAAATAGTACGACGGTTACAAGTTTTGAAGATGTTAGAAGTAAGGTTGTAGTGAAACTTCCTGATTTTGAATTTAAAACCAATAAATTATTCATTACAACTAACGGATTTGCAAAACAATTACTACAAGAAGATATTCTACCAGCCAGAGCACAAGTATTAATTACAAAACCAATTGAGAATTTACATATAAAAGGCACTTTTCATTTAGATAAAGGATATTATTATTTTAGAAATATTGATAATAGAATATTACTGGGAGGTGGTAGAAATTTAGATTTTAAAACTGAAGAAACTACTGAGTTTGGAGAAACAGAGTTGGTGCAACATAAATTAGAAGAACTATTAAAAAGGGTGATTTTACCAAATAAAGCTTTTGAAATTGACCAACGATGGAGTGGTATTATGGGTGTTGGTAGTCAAAAAAAAGCTATAGTGAAAACCATAAGTAGTAATATTGCCTGTGGAATTCGTTTAGGAGGGATGGGAGTCGCTATTGGGAGTTTAATTGGTAAAGAATTAGTAGAATTAATCGAATAACATAAAATTAAATATCATGAAAATACAATTTATTTTAACACTTTTTTTAGTGAATTTATTGAATTTAAATGCTCAAGAATTAACACAGAATATGGACAAAACGGTTGTTAGTTTTAAAATCAAGAACATGGGTTTTTCTGTTAAAGGGAAATTTAAAAAAGTAAGTATTTCAAGTAATTTCAATTCCAATGACCTAGAGAATAGTTTTATTAAAAGTACTATTTTGGTAAATTCTATTGATACAGGTAATAAAAAAAGAGACAAGCACTTAATAAATAAAGATTTTTTTGAGGTTTCGACCTATGAAGAAATTCAATTGACATCCTCTAAAATTAAAAAGGTATCTGCCAACAACTATCAATTGACAGCAAAGCTTACCGTTAAAAATACAACAAAAGAGATTGTTGTTCCGCTTCAAGTGGTTGAGACTGGTAGTTCGGTTACCATTACATCTAGTTTTTCAATCAATAGGTTAGATTATGGTGTGGGTAAAAGTAGTTGGACACTATCTGACATGGTAAAAATTCAATTGGTATATACTGCAACAAGATAGATGATTGAACTTAAAAAAAAATTATACAACGCCTGTGTTGAGTTTGTCAAGAAGAGAGAGCAAACTATAAAAGAAATAATGAGCTCTAATCAAAAGGCATTGACTTCTGAAACGAAAAGTAGTGCTGGTGACAAACATGAAACAGGTAGGGCAATGTTGCAATTAGAGATGGAAAAAGCCAGCCAACAGTTAGAGGGTGTTTATACTATAAAAACCATTTTAACTAAGGTGAATTTAGATATTAATTCAGAGCTTATTAGGCTAGGAAGTCTCATTATTACCAGCCAAGCGAATTACTTTTTAGCTATTTCTGTCGGTGAGATAAATATTGATAGTAAAAAGTATTATGCCATTTCACCAAGTTCACCTATCGGCAACCTGTTATTGGGTAAAAGAGTAGGTCAGGAGCTTGTTTTTAATGGGAAGGCAATTGTGATTAATGAGGTGTGTTGAGAATGTTCTATGTAAGTGTAGTTGCATATTCCAAGGCACTTTACCTTTCATTTACCACTAAGCTTTGTTCAAAAACACAAACTTTAAATTAAGCACAGAACTCGCAATTACGTTTATGTTGGGCACAGTTTATTTTAGCCTATATTTTGTTTTATTCTTTTCTCCGATTTTCACAAATAGTTGTAATTCAATTCCTTTAATTAGGTCTCTACTTGCAGTTGCTGAAGAAATATCTTTAAAAACATTCATATAGTCTTTTCTTGTAAATTCTTTATTATCTAATTCCTTAAAATAATTTACTCTATCTGTTTGATTTAATTTTCGATTACCAAATTTTAAAATATGTTCAAGAGAATTATTAATTATTTCTAACATATATTCGATAAACATTGTTGACTTTCCTTTGTTGTCACTTTCTGATAATGCTTCGTAATATTCCTTTTGTGATTTACTGATTAGCGTCTCTAATGGGATAAATTCAAATACTGGATATTCGGCTTTTAGTATTAACGTTTGCCATAAACGCCCCATTCGTCCATTTCCATCTAAAAAAGGATGTATAAATTCTATTTCGTAATGAAAAACACAACTTTTTATAAGGCTTAATTCATTTTTATCTTTTAGATACTTAAACAAATCTTTCATTAAATAGATAACATTTTCGTGTGGCGGTGCAATATGTTCTACTTTTGTTCCTTTTACAATACCAACACCTTGTTTTCGGTATTTTCCAGGATTTTCAATTAACCCATTCATTATTGTTTTATGTGCTTTTAGAAAATCTTTTTCATTGTGATATTTGAAATTCTCAATATTGTTATAAACTTCAATAGTATTTATTACTTCTTTAATATCTTTTTCTGGGCCAATTACTCTTTTGTTTTCAAGAATTGCAGTTATTTGTTTTTCTGTTAGTGTATTTCCTTCTATTTTAAGTGAATTATGAATTGTTTTAATTCTATTTTGTTTTCTTAGTGTTGGCGAAGGTTTATCTAATAAGTTCGCATTAATTTCTCCTATCTTTTCAGAGATTTGAGTTATGAACTGTAATATTTTGGATGTGATTTCGTATGGCGGTTTCATTGATAGTATCATTTGATAGTATCAAAAGTAATTTATTATTTGTAAATAG
>CAYRZY010000213.1:0-5614 GCA_964428855.1 uncultured Flavobacteriaceae bacterium | reverse complement strand
ACAAAGTTCAATGATTTATTGAAATGTTATCAAGAAAGGTGGAGGGATTAGACCCTGTGAAGCCTTAGCAACCCTTTAATTTATAAAGAAGGTGCTAAATTCTACCTAAATACGGATTCATTTATCGGTATTTGGATAGATAACTAAAAGAAATTACTTTCTGTAATTTCTATGTTTTTCTTATAATATTTTTCTATTAATACATCTTTTTTAAGGTGCATTTGGCTTTTAAATTTAATTATTAATTTAAAAAGTAAAGAAAAATGAGTACACAAAAATTCGCAACCAATGCGTTGCACGCAGGACATGACGTAACGTCAAATGCAGGAACCAGAGCCGTTCCTATTTATCAAACCACAAGCTATGTTTTTAAAGATTCTGATCAGGCTGCAAATCGATTTAACCTGTCAGAAACAGGTTTTATTTACACCCGTTTAAACAATCCAACAAATGATATTTTAGAGCAACGCTTGGCTGCTTTAGAGGGCGGAGTAGCGGCAGTAGTAACAGCTTCTGGTACTGCAGCCATTAGCACTACACTCTTGACCTTGTTAAAAGCAGGAGATCATATAATTGCTTCAAGTAGTTTGTATGGAGGTACTTTCAATTTACTAAAAGTAACTTTACCGAGATTGGGCATTACGACTACTTTTGTAGATGCTTCAAACCCTAAAAGTTTTAAGGATGCTGTTCAAGAAAATACCAGAGCAATTTTTATTGAATCTTTGGGAAATCCTAAATTAGATATCTTAGATATTAAAGCTATTTCTATTGTTGCAAAAGCAGCTAGAATCCCTTTAATTGTAGATAATACAGTTGCAACACCAGCCTTATTAAACCCCATTGAATATGGTGCAAATATTGTTATTCATTCATTAACCAAGTACATTAGTGGTAATGGTACCTCTTTAGGAGGTGCTATTATAGATGCAGGTACTTTTGATTGGAGTAATGGTAAATTTTCAGAATTTACAGAACCGTCTGATGGTTATCATGGTTTAGTATACCATGAAGCTTTAGGAAATATAGCATTTATTGCAAAAGTAAGAATTGAAGGCTTACGTGATTTTGGAGCAGCCTTAAGTCCGTTTAATGCATTTCAAATTATTCAAGGTTTAGAAACATTAGACATAAGAATTAAAAAGCATTCAGAAAATGCACTAGCATTGGCTAAATGGTTAGAGCAGCAAGAAGAAGTAGCTTGGGTTAGCTATCCGGGGTTAGAAAATAATGAATACTATAATTTAGCCAAACAGTACTTGCCTAAAGGACAAAGTGGCTTGGTTACTTTTGGAGCAAAAGGAGGATATGAGTCCGCAAAAATAATAGCAGATACCACAAAAATATTTTCACTACTGGCAAATATTGGCGATTCTAAATCATTGATAATTCATCCGTCAAGTACCACCCATCAGCAATTGAGTGAAGAAGATCAAGAGTTAACAGGAGTGAGTAAAGATTTGATTCGACTTTCAGTAGGCTTAGAAGATATAGAAGATTTAAAAGCTGATTTAAAAGAAGCTTTTAAAACAATACCAAAAACAGTACTACAAAACTAATTGTGTAATGCTTTTAAAGTATATAGAAATAGCAAATTTTAAAACCGAAATTGGTAAGATCGTTTCAATAAAACTGTCTTACCAAACTTTCGGAAAGGCATTGCATACCGCACCAATAGTATTGGTAAATCATGCTTTGACGGGCAACTCTACTGTTTGTGGTAAAGAAGGTTGGTGGCAAGATTTGATAGGAGAGAATAAATGTATAGATACCAATCAATATACCATATTGGCTTTTAATATTCCAGGAAATGGTTTTGGTAATGATACACGAGATTTGATAGAAAATTATAAAGATTTTACGGCTCGTGATATTGCTAGAGTTTTTTCTTTAGGATTAGAAGAGCTAAAAATCATATCACTTTATGCTGTGATAGGAGGGTCAGTTGGTGGAGGTATTGCTTGGGAACTAGCCGTTTTAAAACCGAAATTTATTAAGCATTTAATTCCAGTGGCATCAGACTGGAAATCAACAGATTGGTTAATTGCCAATTGTTATTTACAAGATTTGATATTAAATAATTCTTCGAATCCGATAGCAGATGCTCGTGTGCATGCGATGTTGTGTTATAGAACCCCCATTTCTTTTAAAACAAAGTTTGATAGAACAACCAATGAATCCTTAGGGATGTTTAATATAGAAAGCTGGTTAACTCATCATGGTAAGAAATTAAAAGAACGATTTCATTTGTCAACCTATAAATTAATGAATCAGTTATTAAAAACGATAGATATCACTAGAGGAAGAGGAGGTTTTGAAGAAGTAGTATCTAAAATAGAATCTCATATACATATTATAGGCGTAAATTCAGATTTGTTTTTTACAGCGGCAGAAAATAAAGACACCTTTCTTAAATTAAAAGAACTAAATATGGCAAGTACATATTATGAAGTGGAATCTATTCATGGTCATGATGCTTTTTTGATAGAGTATAAACAATTGAGTACATTTTTAACACCAATTTTTAAGAATCAGCATAGAAAAACAGCATAATTATGAGCAAACATTTTGAAACAGAAGCGATAAGAAATCAGACAGAGCGTTCACAATTTAGTGAGCATTCTACGCCCTTATATTTAACCTCTAGTTTTGTGTTTGACGATGCCGAAGATATGAGAGCCTCTTTTGCAGAAGAAAAAGAGAAAAATCTGTATAGTCGTTTTTCAAATCCGAATACCACAGAATTTGTCGATAAAATTGTAGCCATGGAAGGAGCAGAAGCAGGTTATGTATTTGCAACAGGTATGTCAGCTATATTTTCAACGTTTGGAGCCTTGTTAAATGCAGGAGACCATATTGTTTCCTGCCGTTCAGTATTTGGATCAACGCATACCTTATTTACCAAATATTTACCAAAATGGAATATTGAGACTAGTTATTTTAAGGTAAATGAAGTCAGTAAAGTTGAAAGTTTAATCCAACCAAACACAAAAATTTTATACGCAGAAAGTCCCACAAATCCTGCTGTAGATATTTTAGATTTAGAAGTCTTGGGTAGACTAGCAAAAAAGCACAACTTATTATTGGTGATAGACAATTGTTTTGCCACACCTTATTTGCAAAATCCAATAAAATTTGGAGCAGATATCGTAATTCATTCTGCTACAAAACTAATAGACGGACAAGGTAGGGTGCTAGGTGGAGTTGCTGTTGGTAAAGCAGATTTAATACAAGAAATTTATTTATTTTCAAGAAATACGGGTCCGGCAATGTCGCCTTTCAATGCTTGGGTACTCTCTAAAAGTTTAGAGACTTTAGCTGTTAGAGTTGACAAACATTGTGAAAATGCATTGAAAGTGGCACTATTTTTAGAAAATCATAAACATGTAAATTGGGTGAAATATCCCTTTTTAAAAAGTCACCCACAATATAAAATTGCAAAAAAACAAATGAAATTAGGGGGTAATATTGTGGCTTTTGAAATTAAAGGAGGTATTACAGCAGGTAAAAATTTTTTAAATGCAATAAAAATGTGTTCTTTGTCGGCTAATTTAGGCGATACACGTACTATTGTTACACATCCTGCATCAACAACACATAGTAAATTGTCAGATTCAGATCGGTTAGAAGTGAGCATTACTGACGGATTGGTACGGGTTTCTGTAGGCTTAGAACATATAGAAGATATTATAGAAGATTTAAATCAAGCACTTAGTTTGAAATAAATATGATTTTGAGAATTGTCCCCTTGAGGATTATCAAGATGAAATTTTTTTCATCGAAGATACCTAGCGAAGCTAATTAGGGGCGTGTTATAAAAAATAAGTTAAGTAAATAAAGAGAAAGCTCCGTGAACCTCTGTGTTCCTCTATGAGCCTCTGTGTAATAGCAAAGAATGAGTAAAATAAAACAAGAATTAGAAAAAAGAATCCTAGTGCTTGACGGTGCTATGGGTACCATGTTTCAACAATATAATTTTTCTGAAGAAGATTTTAGAGGAGAGCGTTTTAAAGACTTTCCTGTTTCTGTTAAAGGAAATAATGATTTATTATCTTTAACACAACCAGAAGCATTAAAAACAATTCACACCAAATATTTAGAAGCAGGAGCAGATATTATAGAAACCAATACTTTTTCTGGAACCACCATTGCTATGGCAGATTATCAGATGGAAGATTTGGTCTATGAATTGAACTATGAATCTGCTAAAATTGCCAGAGAAGTAGCTGATGAATTCACAGCAAAAGAGCCACATAAACCAAGATTTGTGGCAGGTTCATTAGGGCCAACAAACAGAACGGCAAGTATGTCTCCAGATGTAAACGATCCTGGTTTTAGAGCGGTAACTTTTGAAGATTTACGGATAGCTTATAAGCTACAGGTTGAAGCGTTAGTTGATGGAGGTGTAGATTTACTATTGGTAGAAACCGTATTTGATACGCTCAATGCCAAAGCTGCTTTATTTGCTATTGAAGAAGTAAAAGAAGAAAAAAATGTAGATATCCCTATCATGTTAAGTGGTACCATAACCGATGCTAGTGGTAGAACTTTATCAGGTCAAACGGCAGAAGCGTTTTTAATTTCCACTTCGCATATTCCTTTACTATCTATCGGATTCAATTGTGCCTTAGGAGCAAATTTATTACAACCACATTTAGAGGCAATAGCTTCAAAAACAGATTTTGCTATTTCTGCACACCCGAATGCAGGTTTGCCGAATGCTTTTGGAGAGTATGATGAAAGTCCAGAAGAAATGGCAGAGCAAATAGAAGAATATTTAAAAAAGAATTTAATAAATATTATAGGTGGTTGTTGCGGTACAACACCAGCACATATCAAAGCGATTGCGGAGGTTGCAGGGAAGTATGAACCTAGACAACTTGTCATTCCTGCGTACCCGCCTGCCGGCGAGGCAGGGGCAGGAATCCAGTTTTCAACTAAATAAAATTATGATACTAGAAGTAGCAACATTAAACATAAAAACAGGGCAATCAAAAGCCTTTGAAAGTGCATTTAAAAAAGCACAAGAAATTATTGCGTCTATGAATGGTTACATTTCTCATGAGCTAAAAAAGTGTGTTGAAGAAGAAGATAAATATATATTATTGGTGCGTTGGGAAACCATTGAAGATCATGAAATAGGATTTAGAAAATCAACTGAATATCAAGAATGGAAACGTTTGTTACATCATTTTTATGAACCATTTCCAATAGTAGAACATTATAAATAATAATTTATGTCACCCCAAATTTATTTCGAGGTCTCATGATAAAAAACAAATGAATAAAAAAGCAGAAAATATAGATAAGAACAAAGTCTTTCCCCTTCGGGGAGAGGTTGGAGAGGGGAGAAAATACATGCAGCTTTCAGGCTTAGAACCACTAATTCTGAATGAAAACAGCAATTTCATCAACGTTGGAGAGCGTACCAATGTTGCAGGTTCGCGTAAATTTTTACGTTTGATAAAAGAAGAGCAATTTGATGAGGCATTAGCCATTGCAAGACATCAAGTAGATGGCGGAGCACAGATTATCGACATTAATATGGATGATGGTTTGATTGATGGGAAAGCATCAATGGTTCGGTTTTTAAATCTCATTGCAGCAGAACCAG
>CAYRZY010000212.1:0-5622 GCA_964428855.1 uncultured Flavobacteriaceae bacterium | reverse complement strand
AGAACAATTAAAAGTAGTCAACCACAATTATCAATAATCATAAAAAATAAATTTTAGAACTATGAAAATTTTAATTGTTGAAGATGAAATTGAATTACTTGATTCAATGACTTCTTATTTAAAGAATGAAGATTTTATTTGCGAAAGTGCAGCTTCCTTTTTTGATGCTGAAGATAAAATTATAAGCTTCGGATATGATATTATTATTCTAGACTTAACGTTACCTGATGGTAGTGGATTAGATTTGTTAGAATTAATAAAAGAACAATCCTCAAAAACTGGTGTTTTAATTGTTTCAGCGAAAGATTCTTTAGATGACAAATTAAAAGGATTAGACTTAGGTGCCGATGATTATATTACAAAGCCGTTCCACCTAGCAGAACTCAATTCAAGAATTAATTCGTTAATTAGACGTAGAAATTTTGATGGTGATGATACAAATATTCAATTTAATGAAATAAGCGTAGATCCTAAATCTAAATCGGTCACTGTTAATGGGAAATACATGGAATTGACTAAAAAAGAATATAATTTACTGCTTTATTTTATCACAAATAAAAACAAAGTACTTACCAAAGAATCAATTGCAGAACATCTTTGGGGTGATGATATAGAAATGGCTGACAGTTATGATTTTATTTATACCCACATGGGTAACTTAAGAAAGAAAATAAAAAAACTAGAAGGAGCAGATTACCTACAAACCATGTACGGACTCGGTTATAAATTTACAGATGTTGAAAAATAATTCTAAGAAAATCAGTACCTTAAGCAACTAAACACATTGAGTAAACTCTTATGAAACTCATACGGAAAACAGGCAGAACCTATTTATGGTTATCTATCATCATATTTATCCTTTCTGGTGCTACGCTTATTTTTGTATTGACCAATGTAATGAATAATAGATTAGACAATCAATTATTTTACAATAAAGAGGTTGTCGCTAAATACTATAAGTATGATTATCCGCTAACTATTTTTGAAGCAGACGAACTTACTGAAGCCGAAAATAAGCTTTATCCAAAAGACACCATAATATATAAAGACACGCTAATACTTAGACTTATTCAAGGAGAAGGTGTTGATGAATTCGAAAAATACAGACAACTAACCTCATATGAAACACTACAAGGTGTTAGATATAAAATAATTGCAAGAAACTCTTTGGTTAGAAATCAAGATTTAATTTGGGTAATTTTATTATCTACTTTTGTTATTATTTTACTTTTACTGTCTGGATTGTGGATTCTAAATACGCAAATCTCTAAAAAAATATGGAAACCTTTTTATACAAATATAGACAGGCTTAAAAATTTTTCTATACAAGATCAAAGCTCCATTGAATTAGCACCTTCAAATATTGATGAGTTTAAAGAATTGAATACTTCCATAAAAGGCTTAACGCAAAAATTACAGTCTGACTTTAATAGTCTAAAAGAGTTTTCTGAAAATGCTTCACATGAAATGCAAACCCCTTTGGCAATCATGAAATCAAAGATTGAGCTCCTACTACAATCATCTGACTTAACGAAAGAACAATCAGAACAGTTACAATCTATTTATCAAGCAGGCAATCGTCTTTCAAAATTAAACAAAACCTTACTGCTATTGGCAAAAGTAGAAAATCAACAATTTAGTAATAAAGAGGAGATTTCCTTTAAAAGCTTGATTGAAAAATTACTAGACAATTATGAAGATTTTATCATTAATAAAAACATCACTGTACAGACTGAATTGTCTGACCACATAAGCTCTGCAAATACAATCTTAGTAGACACTTTAATTTCTAACTTATTGAGTAATGCTATCAAGCACAATATCCCAAACGGTAAAATAAACATTACCTACACTAAAGAATCACTACTATTTTCTAATACAGGAAACCCTTTAAAGGGAGTTCCTGAAAATCTTTTCAATCGTTTTAAAAAAGAAAGCACTTTAAAAGATTCCCTCGGCTTAGGTCTAGCTATTATCAAACAAATATGCGATGTCAACCATTGGCAACTCAATTATAGCTGTGAAAAAGAAGTGCATACCATTTCTGTTATATTTTAATTGCTTAAGATTCTCTTTAGATTCTCTTCATAGGTTTGTTACAACAAAACAAATAAAACATCATGAGGAAAATAAGTAGTCTAATAACATTTTTGGTATTAAGTTTAATATGCACGACCTCTTTTGCACAAGAAAACAAAGAAACTACAGCAACTGTTCAACAACAACAAATTGAAATTCACTTAGACCAAGTACCTGAAGCAATTACAAAAGCATTGATTGTAGATTACAAGGGTTACTCAGTCGGGAAAGTATTTACCTCTTCAAAAAACGGACAATATATATATTCAATACAATTATTTAAAGATGGAGAAGCTATTGAAGTAAACTATAATGCTGAAGGTGCGAAAGTATAATAACAAAGCTAATTGGGTTGATTGCTTTTACTGAAACAGCTTAGCACTAAAAAGGGGTTAGGCTGTTTCTTTTTTCACTAAAACACTCTAAATTTAAATATCTCTTTTTGAAGAGAAATTCACAAAAGACACTTTTATTAATTAAATGTGTCTTTTGTTTTTTAATATTTATTCATCAATAAAAATTTCTATCATCCTATTACTTAAGAATATCTTTAGATTCTCTCTTTACGTTTGTCATAACAAAACAAATAAAACTAAATATTAATTTAAAACAAAAAATCATGAGAAAATTAAGTTATTTAATTGCATTTGCAGTATTGAGTTTAATTAGCACAACTACTTTTGCACAAGAAGTAGAAGAAGCTACAGAAGTAGCTCAACAAGAAAAAATTGAAATTCAACTAAATGAATTGCCAGAAGCGGTGGCTACAGCTGTAGGAGTTGATTTTGAAGGATACACAGCCGACAAAGCTTTTAAGTCTTCACAAGATGGACAAGATATTTATACAATACAATTATCTAAAGATGGTGAAGCTATTGAGGTAAACTACAATACTGAAGGTAAAGTAGTACAATAATAAAGCGAATTGGGTTGATTGCTTTTACTGAAACAGCTTACTGTTTTACTACAAAATTAAGCTGTTTCTTTTTTTAATAAAAAATCCACAACTTTAGAATGTCTTTAGATTCTCTACTTACATTTGTCTTAACAAACATTAAAACTAATAATTATGAAAAAATTAAGCTATCTATTTGTATTTGCTGCATTATGTTTAATCAGTACAAATACATTCGCACAAGAAGAAAAAGCAGTAGAAGAAACTGTTGAAGCAACAGAAGAAACTGTTGAAGCAACAGAAGAAGCTGTTGAAGTTACAGAAGAAGCAACTGATGTTGTTGAAGCAACAAAAGAAGAGGAAGTTGAAGAAGTTATTGAGGAAGTTGAAAATCCTGAATAATATTAAAAAAACAAAGCAAATTGGGTTGATTGCTTTTAATTGAAACAGCTTAATATATTTTACTGCAAAATTAAGCTGTTTCTTTTTCCTAATCAACTTGTCAAAATACAATAAACACTCTAAGTTTAAAAATTTCTCCTTCAAAGAGAATTTTTCGAAAACACGCTTTTTAAAAGCGTGTTTTTTTGTATTAAAACCCTATCTCATCCACATCTTACTTTACATCAAGAAAATATTAACAATCAAAATACCGATTAATAATTTAAAAAAACAAGACTTTAGATTCTCTTTAGATTCTCTTCTTACGTTTGTCATAACAAAACATTAAAATTAATAATTATGAAAAAATTAAGTTACCTATTTGTATTTGCTGCATTATGTTTAATCAGCACAAATACATTCGCACAAGAAGAAAAAGCAGTAGAAGAAACTGTTGATGCAACAGAAGAAGTTGTTGAAGAGGCTGTTGAAGTAACAGAAGAAACTGCTGAAGCAACTGATGCTGTTGAAGCAACAAAAGAAGAGGAAGTAGAAGAAGTTATTGAGGAAGTTGAAAATCCTGAATAATATTAAAAAACAAAGCAAATTGGGTTGATTGCTTTTAATTGAAACAGCTTAATATATTTTACTACAAAATTAAGCTGTTTCTTTTTCCTAATCAACTTATCAAAATACAATAAACACTCTAAGTTTAAAAATTTCTCCCTCAAAGAGAATTTTTCAAAAACACGCTTTTTAAAAGCGTGTTTTTTTTATTAAGCCCTGTCCTACCAGCTCCTACCCTTATAACCTGAGTTCAACCTAAGGTTTATATCTAAAAACAAAACTTAGAAACAACAAAAACCTTGATTAATCATTTTAAAATACACCTAGTACTTAAGATTCTCTTTAGATTCTCTGCATATATTTGATATAACAAAAAATTCTAAAAATAGAAATCATGAGAAGACTAAGTTATTTAATTGTGCTTGTGACATTAAGTTTAACAAGTACTGTATTCGCTCAAGATATAGCTGAAACTTCTGCTGAAACTATTCAAGAAGTGAAAAACGAAATTCAAGTAGGCGAATTACCTGAAGCAATTACAAATGCTTTAACTTCAGAATTTTCTAATTATACAGCAGGTAAAGCTTTTAAATCAATACTAGATGGTCAAGAAGTATATTATGTACAATTGGCTAAGGCTGATGCAACAAATATTGAAGTATTATTTAATAATGCAGGCAAAATTATAGAGCAAAAAGATTTATAACAAATTTATTATAGTAACATAAAGAATTAATTGCTATGATGAGTTGAAACAGCTTAATGTATCACTACAGTAAGCTGTTTCTTTTTATATAAACCCAAAATGATGAGTTTTTAAACTACTTAAAAATAGAAAAAACTTGTTAATAACTTCCGTTATTAATCACCTATAAAACACGTTCAAAAGAGTGTGTTTTTTTATATTTGTATGTTCTTGAAAATTCTAAAAAACAAGAGGTATAAATATGAGCGAAGAAGCAAAAAAACAAGATTATTCAGCAGATAGTATTCAGGCATTAGAAGGTATGGAGCATGTAAGAATGCGTCCTTCAATGTATATTGGTGATGTTGGTGTAAGAGGATTACATCATTTGGTATACGAAGTAGTAGATAACTCTATTGACGAAGCAATGGCACACCATTGTGATACAATCTCTGTAATCATAAATGAAGACAATTCAATCTCTGTAAAAGATAATGGTCGTGGTATTCCTGTTGGAATACATAAAAAAGAAGGTGTGTCAGCATTAGAGGTTGTGATGACTAAAATTGGTGCAGGTGGTAAATTTGATAAAGATTCATATAAAGTATCAGGTGGTTTACACGGTGTAGGAGTATCCGTTGTAAACGCACTATCTTCATTGTTAAAAGCAACAGTTTATCGCGATGGTAAAATTTGGGAACAAGAGTATTCTCAAGGTAAAGCATTATATCCTGTAAAAACCGTTGGTGAAACTGATGAAAAAGGTACTATGGTCACTTTTATGGCTGATGATACCATTTTTCAAACAGAAATAGATTTTAGTTATGAAACGCTTTCTATGCGGATGCGTGAATTATCTTTTTTAAATCAAGGGGTTACTATATCAATTACAGATAAACGAAATAAAGACGATGAAGGAAACTTCATTGAAGACGTGTTTATAAGCACTGAAGGTCTAACGGAGTTTGTCAAATATTTAGATGCCACTAGAGAGCAATTAACTTCAGAGGTAATT
>CAYRZY010000211.1:0-5623 GCA_964428855.1 uncultured Flavobacteriaceae bacterium | reverse complement strand
ACTTCCAATTTTACATTTCAAATCTCACCTTTTCTTTACACTCTGCATATCAAATCTTAGGTCAAACTCAGGTTAATAGCGATTTTTGTGCTAATTTCAATTTATGTTACCTTTACAAAAATTAAAATTTTGACACAATTCACACACATTAATAAAAAGAACCAACCTAAAATGGTAAATGTTGGTGATAAAAAAATCACCAAACGTAAGGCTACAGCGGTTGCTCAAATGTATTTGGGGGCAGAAATTATTGCACATTTTAAGGATGATGAACTAAGCACCAAAAAAGGACCTGTTTTTCAAACAGCAATTATTGCTGGTATTCAAGCCGTTAAAAAAACTTCCGATTTAATTCCAATGTGCCATCCTTTGCAGATTAATGGTGTTGATATCGATATCAATATTATAGACACAGAGCATGTCGAAATTTTATGTACCGTTGAAATGGAAGGTAAAACAGGTGTTGAAATGGAAGCTTTAACAGGAGTTTCTATAGCAGGACTAACCATTTACGATATGTGCAAAAGCATTTCACAAAAAATGGTGATTAAAGAGGTGAAATTATTGGGAAAAACTGGAGGAAAGTCCGATTATACAATCCCATCCTAAATCCTTCCCAAAGGGAAGGGCTAGATATTCATTAACCTCTGTGATACTCTGTGCTCCTCTGTGAAACAATAAAATATGAAAAAACACCAAAAACACGCCAAATTAAAACGTCGAGAAAGTGAAAATTTTACTTTTAACGAAATAGCGATTTTAGGCTCAAAATGCTCAATAATTAGTGATTTTGTCCAAAAAATAAGCGAAAAACTACAAAAACAAGCAAAAATAGCCTATTTCGACACTTCGCATTCCGATGAAATTACGCGTCCAAATTTTGATAATTTCACTTTTCATCATTCTGGAAGTTTAACGACAACCATTGCATCAAAATTAGACAGCTATAATGAACGTATTCGATTGTCTCAATACGATTTATTATTTATCAACGGAAACCATTATCAAGGAGCAAAACAGATTCTAATTTTAGACAATGAAAAAGAAGCTTCCGTCTTAAAACGTTTAGAGCAGTTAGACCGCATTCAGTTTGTGGTAAAGTTGAATGAGGACTCAACGTATTTTGATTTTTTAGTGGAGAAATATCCCACCATAAAAAATTTAAAATGTTATGCTATTGATGATATTGAAGCCATTGCAAAACATATAGACAATCTCATTCAAGAAAAAATTGCTCCAGTACAAGGATTGGTGTTGGCGGGAGGAAAAAGTTCTAGAATGGGACAAGACAAAACACAATTAAGTTATCATGGGAAGTCACAATTAGAGCATACGGTGACTTTATTAGAAGAAAACTTACTAAAAACGTTTGTTTCCGTAGCACAGAATCAAGAGATAGACAAGCACAATTTTATTCAAGATAAATTTGTAGATTTAGGTGCTTTTGGAGCGATTTGTTCCGCTTTTCAAAACGATCCAAATAAGGCATGGCTTGTATTGGCAACCGATTTACCTTTTGTAGATGATACAGTTATACAGCTGCTATTAAAACATAGAAATCCCAAAAAAATAGCAACCGCTATTAAAGGGAAATCAAAACAATTTGTAGAGCCTTTAATTACGATATACGAGCCTAAAGCATATCCAATTTTACTCAGTTATTTGGCTCAAGGCTATTCCTGTCCGAGAAAAGTATTGATTAATTCAGACGTTGAAATTATTGAAGTAGATGATGATTTAATAAGAAACATCAATACGCCCGAAGAATTTACAGCCGCTCATAAAGAGATCAATGAGTAAAACACTTCACATACTTAACGGAGATAGCACCGCTGAAATTTTCTCTAAATCATCACTTGAAGGAGATGTTATTGTATGGAGAGAACTATTGTGTGAAGGTACATTACATAAAGATGTAGGTAGCGATGATTTTTGGAGAAAAAGATATACTTTCTTTGAGAAAATAGGTATTTCTAAGCTAGAATATTATGATAAAACCATCAAAGAATTGGTACAACTAGAAGATGTATCGAACTATGATGAAATTATATTGTGGTTTGAATACGATTTATTTTGTCAGGTAAACTTACTGGGCTTATGTTCATATTTATTACAATCCTTTAGAAAAAGTATTTTGTATTCTTTAGTATGTGTAGGTCACAAAAAAGGGAAGGTAGGCTTGCAAACACTTTCTGATTATCAGCCAAATGAATATCTAGAATTGTATAAAAATAAAGTAAAACTAACACATCATAATTTACTTTATGCACATGAATGTTGGCACGTTTATGCAGAGGGTAATCCTGAAAATTTAAAGACATTTAATTTTAATAAACTAGATAAATTTCAATATTTACAACAAGCAATACATCAGCATTTACAACGATTTCCTAAAGAAAACGGATTGAATCAAATTGAAACTAAAATACTAGAAATTATCCAACAAAAAGCCCAAACAAAAAAGGAAATTATTAAAGAATTGCTACAATGGCAACGTGCAGCAACCGTGTATGGTTTTGGAGATTTACAATATTATAAACATCTAGAAAAGCTTACTGATTATTATGAGGTAAAGGATAAATGCTTAATCTTAAATAGTAAAGGAAAAGAAATAATTCTTCCAAAATTAAAATAGAGGGTTAGTTTTGTGGATTGTCCCCTTGAGGATTATTGATGTGAAAAAGAAATTTTTCATTGAAGATACCTAGCGAAGCTAATTTAGGGGTGTTACACTAAGATAGAATTAGAAGTTTTGCAAAAGAAATTTATTAAGATTTTTCACTTCGCATAGCTCCGTTCTGAATGACAGCGATATTCTCTTAAAAACTCCGTGTAACAATACGTATCTTTGTCCCATAACAATGTCATTCAGAGCATAGCGAAGAATCTCAACAACCAATGAAAGTCACAAAAAAACAACTCTACAAACGTCAAACTACCCTTGCTGAAATTGGCGAAGAAGGTCAGCAAAAGCTATTGCAGACCAAGGTAATTGTTGTGGGTTGTGGAGGTTTAGGCAGTGTAGCCGCAGTATATTTAGCGGCTAGTGGTATTGGTAATATCCATTTGATAGATTTTGATATTGTAGATGTTAGTAATTTACACCGACAAGTTTTTTATAAAACAGAGGATATAGGTCAACCAAAATCTGAAATATTAGCCCAACATATTGAAGCGATTTCTCCTTTTGTAAGCATAAGTTTTAGCACGAAAGCCATTACAAAAGCTACCGTTTTAAAAGTGATTAAAAAAGCAGATTATATATTGGATTGTACGGATAGTTTACCTATAAAATACTTGTTAAATGATGCCTGTGTATTACAAGACAAAACATTGATATATGGTTCATTGTATAAATTTGACGGTTACGTAGCAAGTTTTAATGTAAGATTATCAAAAGGTGCCTATGGCTGCAATTTACGTGATGCCTTTCCAGAAATTTCGAAAGAAGCCATCCCTAATTGTTCTGAAATAGGAACAATAAATACCATTGTAGGTATTATAGGATTGATGCAAGCTAACGAAGTTTTAAAACTAGTTACAGGTATAGGAAAACCATTGATAAATCAGTTATTAATTTACAATAGTTTAGAGAATACCCAGCATAAAATGAAGTTGAAATCGGTTGATACTTGTCATTCAGAGCGAAAGCGAAGAATCTCTGAACTATTCAAAAAAGAAAGTTATTACGATGCAAACTGTGAAATACAAAAAGAGGAATGGTTAATATCCGCTAAAGAATTACGTGAAAAACTGGCATTTGGAGAAGCTTCTAAAGGCTTACATCTTATTTCGGTTATTGAAGATGTTGAAGTAAAATTACCCTTTGCAGTGCGTAAAAAAATCCCCTTATCCAATTTAAAAATTAAACAATTTAAGTTTATTGCTAAAGATGAATATGTTATTGTTTGTCAGCAAGGCGTTTCAAGTTATACGGCCATACAACAGATAAAAGCAGCACATCCAAACTTAAAAGTATTCAGCCTTAAGGGCGGAATATCAAACTATTAATAAGACTCTAAAAATATAATGCAAAATCCATTAAAGTTTTATACATCAGAAAAAGAACGTTTTGAACAAGAGTTGTCTGCTATAAAAAAGAAATTAGCAGTTTCAAGTTCAATTCGTTTAGCTGTTTTTTTAGCCATCGTATTTGGCATGTATTTCTTTTTCGGAAATGCTCAAATAATGGCTGCCATTGGTGTGCTAGGGTTTTCTTTATTTCTCTATTTAGTTTCTAAGCATACCGATTTACAGTACAAAAGAGATATTTCAAAAACCTTATTAGATATAAACTTGAATGAAATAGCTGTTAACCATGGCGATTACCTCTCTCTAGATGAAGGTACGGAGTTTATAGACCCCAATCATTTTTATAGCTATGATATTGATCTGTTTGGGAGAGGTTCTCTGTTTCAATATATCAATAGAACAGCTACAGAAGATGGTAAGGCTGCATTGGCAAATAGATTAACAGCAAATACTATTTCAGCTATAGAAACCAATCAAGAAGCCATAAAAGAGTTGGCTGAAAAACCCAAATGGCGACAACATTTTTCTGCCATTGCAAGTTTAGTGAAAGTGCAGCATCCTGCAAAGGGTATTGTAGATTGGATACATAACTACAAACCTGTTTTTTCAAAATTAGTAGCTTATTTACCAATAATTTTTTCGGTAATTTCTATCGCATTAATAGCATTGGTAAGTTTTCAGTATGTAAATTTTAATATACTTGTTGTTTGGTTTTTTGTAGGTTTAGGAGTTACAAGTTTCTTTTTTAAAAGAGTAAATACAATTTATCAAGATGCAGATAAAGCCAAAGACACTTTTAAGCAATACCATAAATTGTTGCAAGAAATTGAAACCACTACGCTTAATGCCCAATTACTAAAAGAAAAGCAGGAAATCATTCAAACGGAAAACAACAAAGCATCCGCAATATTCGCTTCTTTTTCTAAGATATTAGATGCTTTAGATCAACGGAACAATGTAATCATTGCTATTTTCGGAAATGCACTTTTTTTAAGAGATACCCAACAAGCCTATAAGGTTGAACAATGGATTAACAGTTATGCTGATAAGGTTGAAAATTGGTTTGAAGTTATTACTTTTTTCGATGCTCAAAATTCGTTAGCGAATGTTTCTTTTAATCATCCTGATTCTATTTTTCCTACAATAAATAGGGATAAAAACGTAATCAATGCTAGCCAACTAGGGCATCCTTTATTAAAAGTGAAACAACGGATAGACAATGATTTTACCATAGAAAATCAGCAATTTTTTATCATTACAGGAGCAAATATGGCAGGGAAGAGTACGTTTTTAAGAACGGTTTCCTTGTCGATAGTTATGGCAAATATGGGTTTACCTGTCTGTGCAGAAAAATTTGAATATTCGCCAATAAAACTGATTACCAGTATGCGAACAACAGACTCCTTAGCGGATGATGAATCGTATTTCTTTTCGGAGTTAAAACGTTTAAAATTTATTGTTGAAGAGATAAAGTTAGAGAGCTATTTTATTATTTTAGATGAGATTTTAAAAGGCACAAACAGTACAGATAAGGCGATTGGCTCTAAAAAGTTTGTCCAAAAATTAGTAGCTTCAAATTCCACAGGAATCA
>CAYRZY010000210.1:3089-5639 GCA_964428855.1 uncultured Flavobacteriaceae bacterium | reverse complement strand
CGGCAGATCCTTCTTTTTTAAATGGGTTTGAGAGTACAGAAGTGTTGGGTTTTCTTAAAAATTCACCTGAGAGTATTTATGTGTTAGATACCACTATAGACGAGCCTCGTTATGGTAGCGGTTGGGCGTGGGACGATTATTCCTATTATTATATGCCAGAAAAAAGTTTATTTCCTATGTATGGAAATATGTTGAAGTATAATTTGACAGATGGAATGCTACATAGTACACCTCATTATTTTAAAACTCAGATTGTAGTAGCAGATTCTGTTTTGATCTCAAGACAGCGTAAAGGGAATTTGTTTTATGTTCAAAAGAATAAAGAAAAGGATTATGAAGTGCCTTTTATTACTTCTAATCGGCTTGTAGCTGATTTATTAAGTGATAAGTTGCGTAAAAATGTAACGCTTATACCAAATCAGAAGGATTTAAACTTTCAGTACATTTACACTCAAAATACGGATAGTCTCTACAAGAAAATGTTGATGGTTAGCGATAATTTTATAGCAGAGCAATTACTATTACAAGTAGGGCAGGAGGTTTCTGGAACCTATAGTGTCAATGCTGCAATTAAATATTCGCTAGAAAATTATTTGCAAGATTTGCCTCAAAAACCACGCTGGGTTGATGGTTCAGGCTTGTCAAGATATAATTTGTTTACACCAGAAAGTTTGGTGAAGCTGCTTGAAAAAATGTATCAAGAAATTCCTACTCAAAAATTGTTAGATTATTTTCCTGTCGGAGGAGCGTCTGGCACACTTAAAAATTCATATAAAACCAAGGAGTTACCGTATATTTATGCAAAAACGGGTACCTTATCAAATAATCACTGTTTAAGCGGTTATATTATTACTAAAAAAGGAACATTTCTTATCTTTAGTTATATGAACAATCATTATAGAGTAGATTCAAAAGAAATTAAAGCAAGGATGGAAAACACCTTGTTGCAAATATACAATACATACTAGATGAAGAAAATTATAGGCAGTTTTATATTATTTATTTTCGGATGGAAATGTACTTATCCTCAAGAGTTTAAAGTGAATAAATGTGTAACAATCGCTGCACCTCACACAACAAATTGGGATTTAATTTTTGCCATTTCAGTCTATTGGAAAGAAGAAATAAAAGTTCGATTTATCATTAAAAATAGTTATACCAAAGGCTTGCATGGTTTTATTTTTAGATGGTTAGGCGGTATTGGTATAGATAGATCTAGGCATAGTAATATGGTAGATTTCTCGGTTGATTTATTGAACAAGCATGAGAAAATTGTTTTGATGTTATCAGCAGAAGGTACACGTAAATATGTAGAAAGATGGAAAACAGGATTTTATCATATAGCACTAAATGCTAAAGTACCTGTTATCTTAGGGTTTTTAGATTACACTAAAAAAGTAGCAGGTATTGGAGGTATGATACATCTTACAGGGAATTTTGAAGAAGACATGACTAAATTTCAAGATTTTTATAAAGATATTGATGGTAAATTTCCGGAAAATTATAATAAAAAGATATTTATAAAGAAAACATAATCATAAGTTTTGATTTGTATCCAATTAATTGATTTCCAATACCATTTGTATATTACATCTTTCATAAGGAGTTGGGTAACCAGAAACTTTTTCAAAACCCAATTTTTGATATAATTTTATAGCAGGTGCTAATACAGTGTTACTTTCTAAGTATATTTTTTTAGCATTTAATGATGATGCTTTATTAATAATTGCTTTTCCTAACAACCAACCTATACCTAATCCTTGTGCCTTAGGTGATACTGCCATTTTAGCTAATTCAAAATCACAATCGTTGTTCGTTTTCAATAAAGCACAAACACCGACAGGTTCATCATTATAAGTAGCGACTAATATATGACCGCCTTTATCTAAAATATATTCTTTCGGATTATTTAAAGCAATACTGTCAGCTTCTTCTATTTTAAAATATTGGGTAATCCATTCTTCGTTTAGTTTTTTAAACTGTTCTTGATGTTTTGAAGTGTAAGTTATAATTTTTACTTTTTTTCTTTCTCTTTTTTTTCTTTCCTTTATGACTCTTTCTACTAACGATTTTTGACTTAGTAAATATTCAAGTTCATCCATAGCTATCCATATGTTATGCTGTGTTTGATTTAAAGTTAGCTCAATAGCACTATTTACATCTGTATATTGATCTTTTATTTTAGTAGCGAGTAATTTCCCTTTTTTATTCAATGCTATAATATGCCTTCGGCCATCATTTTTATCTTTTTTCTCAACGACAATACCTTCTTTTGACATTTCATTGACAATTTTACTGACTGAAGGATGTGAATGTCCAATCTCTTCTGCTATTTCTGTAATTGATTTTTCTTGATTCTCAGACAATACATAAAATACAGGAAACCATTTTGGTTTTAAGGCGACATCATATAGTCCATAAATTTCTTTAGCACTTTCTGTAACTTTTTCACTAAGCATACGAAGCCTGCTTCCTAATGCCATTTTCCCAACTTTATTGTAAAACATAAATAGAATATTAATTACGTAACTGATTACGCAAATATATAAT
>CAYRZY010000210.1:0-2989 GCA_964428855.1 uncultured Flavobacteriaceae bacterium | reverse complement strand
ATTGTAAAACATAAATAGAATATTAATTACGTAACTGATTACGCAAATATATAATAATTATTTTAATGCAACTGATTATTAAATAATAAATAAGATTATTCGGAGTGTAAACGTTGAATAGTAACTATAGTATCACAATTTTCAACATAAATTGAAGTTTCTTTTTCTTTTATATAGCCATCTATCCAATAATAACGACAAGGTTCTTGATGCACTTTGCTTTTAGAGAAATCAATATCTCCTTTTAATAAAAGAGCTACAATAGAAGCTGAATCAATATTTTTATCAGACATTATTTGAAGCACATTATCATCAAAAACTCTATGTTTACTTCTTAATATTTCTAACATTCTAGCATTGGGTAAGTAATTACAAGAAGCCTCTTTTCCGTTTAAAAAAAAGAGTAGAAAAGCGATTCCTATTGAAAATCCGATGCCAAATAAGAAAAAACGACGTTTAAGTTCCATAGTTTAAAAAATCAATAAATTAATATCTCTATAAGGTAAACTGAACCAATCTGCAACAGCCTTGTTAGTCAATATACCATGGTAGAAATACATGCCTCTTTGTAAGCTTCTGTCAAATCTAGCTGCATTTTCTAAACCTCCTTCTTCACCGATATTAATAAGGTAAGGCGTGAAAATATTACTAATAGACAATGATGCTGTTCTTGAATATCTTGACGGAATATTTGGTACACCATAATGGATAACACCATGTTTGATAAATGTAGGGCTATTATGTGTGGTAATTTCGGAAGTTTCAAAACAACCACCGCTGTCAATACTTACATCAACGATAATAGCTCCATTTTTCATTTTCTGTACCATATCATCAGAAACTAAGATTGGAGTTCTACTACGACCTCTTACCGCACCAATAGCTACATCACATCGCATCAATGCTTTTGATAATGTTTTTGGCTGAATAGTTGATGTGAAAATTGGAGTGCCTAGATTAAGTTGTAAGCGTCTTAATTTTGTTATAGAACTGTCAAATACTTTTACTTGAGCACCTAAGCCCAAGGCCGAACGAGCAGCAAATTCGCCTACAGTACCAGCTCCTAAAATAACAACTTCTGGTGGAGCGACGCCACCAATATTCCCTAATAATAGACCGTTGCCAGCACTACTTTTAGTCATGAGCTCTGCTGCAATCAATACAGAAGAAATTCCGGCAATTTCACTCAAAGATTTTACTACAGGGAACACTCCGTGTTCATCAGAAATAAAGTCGAAGGCAATAGCTGTAATGCGTTTTTTTGCTAAAGCTTCAAAGTATTTTTTATTTTGTGTTTTTAATTGCAGAGCAGAAAATAATACACTTTGCGGATTTATATATTCAATCTCTTTTAAAGAAGGTGGCTCTACTTTTAAAACAATAGTACAGCCAAAAGCCTCTTCAACATCGTAAGAAATTTTGGCTCCAGCTTCAGAATAATCACTATCACTATAATTTGCACCTTCACCAGCATTTGTCTCAATGATTATCCGATGTCCTTGATTGGTCAAGGCTGCAACGGCATCAGGAGTTAAACAAATCCGTTTTTCTTGCAAATGGGTTTCTTTAGGGATACCAATAAATAACTCACCTTTTTGCTTTTTTATTTCAAGCATTTCGGGCTTTGGTAGTAGTTCTTCTTTACTAAATGGAGAAAATTGTTTGCTCATGGTTGTTTTGTTTCTAGTTTGAAGTCCTGTGTTTCAGTGTTACCTATTTTAATAGACCTAGTTTTATCATTGTTAAGTGAAATGTCAATTCTTACAGCATTTAAAGGTACTATATTTTTAATGTTTTCTGGCCACTCAATCAAACACCAATTACCACTATCAAAATATTCATCAATTCCGATATCTAAAACTTCATTTTCATCAGCTATTCTATAAAAATCAAAATGATAAATAGTTTCTCCTTTACCGGATGCATACTCGTTTACCAATGAAAAAGTTGGTGAGGTAACGACTTCATCAACTTCTAATTGTTTTATAATTTCTTTGATTAATGTAGTTTTACCTACACCCATTTCACCATAAAATAACAGAATTTTATCTGATGCTTTATCGATAATTTGTGTTGCAATTTGTGGGAGTTGCTCTAAAGTGTAATCTACAATCATAAAAAATTAATCTCTATTTACATCTAATATTTTTTTAGATTTGAAATGTTCCTTTAAAGCTTCTCTAGAAATCCCATAAGGTTCAGTTGTGTAATTTGAGGCTTTATTAATTTCATCTAAACCAGAGTGTTTGTCAGTTTCATAATCATTTGAAATCACATATACAGAATCTTGATCAACTGAGGTTACTTTTAGTAAAGAGTAATACTCATTAGGTTTATATTCGTAAACATCTCCAGTCAAAGGCTTGTCAATATAGGTAATGGCATCTTTATCATGTTGAGCACTTAAAAAACCTGAAACGCCAATAATTACTGCAACAAGACCTAGACCAGACCAATGCCAAATAGGTGTTTTTGCAGTACTGTTTACATTTTGATAAGCTAATTTTAATGATTCGCTCATTTCTTTTGGTTCAAGAGTAATCTTGCAATGATTGCATTCAGACACTCCTTTTTTACCTAAAGGGAAAAACGGAATCCAATACAAATGGGCATACTTGCCATAAATACTGACCGTATGTGTTGAGGTTTGTTCGCAATGAGAACATTTTACTCCACTAACTTGTTCACTGTGTAGATGTACACCTTTTGAGCCATAAAAAATCATATCTTTTTTGTTTTAATTACTATTAATTTAACTTCGAACTTCGAACTTCGTGCTTCTCACTTCGAGCTTATTTACATTTCCATGGAGTGATATACCTGTTGTACATCGTCTTCTTCCTCAATTTTTTCTAATAATTTTTCTACATCTGCTTGATGCTCTTCGGATAGTTTTTTTGTTGAGGTTGGTATTCTTTCAAAGCCAGAAGATAAAATTTCAACATTATTCTCTTCAAAAAAGGATTGAATAGCACCAAATTGTTCAAAA
>CAYRZY010000209.1:0-5651 GCA_964428855.1 uncultured Flavobacteriaceae bacterium | reverse complement strand
GTATCAAAAAATGAACATGATTCTCATCACAACCAATCTCAACAAAATAAATCTCTTTTAATGTATTAGAAACTTCATCACTCAAAACACTTCTCCTATACTTTATAGGGCAAACCAGATGATACAATAACAAATTCTTATTATGACTCTTAAAAATATGCTCACTCATAAAGCAAAAACAGCTATCTGTACGCTACACCCGACGCAAGCGTTGGGGAATTCTTTTGATTAAAACTTTTAACACTACTTTTTTTGGTTAAAATAAAGCTGAAAATATTATTGATATTCTTTTCGATAGAATGAATATTTTAGAAAACTCAACTACTGATTTTTCTAAAATAGGAGCAATTGATGAAAATTTTTCACATTTAAAACATAAATACAGAAAATTAATCAAGCACCATTGTAAAATCACCTATAGAGAAGGGAAAACAAAGATTTATATTGTAAGAGATTTTGACACTAGACAGCATCCCAACAAAAACAAATAGTTTTCATTTTAGAGGTTGAGCCAAGTTTATTATTGCGAGAAGGCACCCCAAACAGCCAAAAGTTATGCTTTTTGGCTGTTGTAACGGCTGAAAGTTACGTTTTTAAGATTCTTCACTTCATTCATTCCTTATTACTCCAGAAGATTCGGGGCTGAATGACATTCAAATATTAAAAAAATTACTGAATTAAAAATGTGCCAGTACAGTTATAGAAAAATTACGCCCTGGTGCAGAAATACCTGAAGCAAACTCTTTATAATGCACGTCAAAAATATTATCAATAGACAATAAAGCGTCAATGTTTTTAGTGAGCTTGTATTTTGAATTGAAATTTAATATAGCCCAAGCTGGTGTACCATAATAAGTATGCGTTGCTTCCAAATATGGTGTGTCTTCAAACCTATCAATTCCTTCTGAAAGGTTGTAATTTTTAGGTTTTTTTCTACTGTTAAACTTATAATCTAAACCCAATTCTAATCTTCCCTTTTCATATGAAACAGCTATCGCACCAAATAATGGCGGAATAGAAGACAAAGGCTCGTCTGTGTCGTAAGTATATCCTTTAGTGTGTGTTATTGACGCTCTTGTACTAAAGTGCTTAGAAATTGTTCCTTTTAAGTCTATAGTACCTCCAAAAATACAAGCTTTGCCTTTATTTACATTGGCAACAATATTTCCTAGTTCTCCATCGTAAAAAATAGTGCTTTTTCCATTTAAGATAAAGTTATCTCTGGTAATATAGTTATCCAACAAAGTATAATAAGTAGTAGCACTGATATAGAATTTTTTATCTTTAAAATATTTTAAAACACCCAATTCAGCATTGTAAACATATTCAGGCCTTAAGTTGATATTTGGTACTGTAACTTCACCTCTTCTTTCTCTTACTTTACCTAAATCATCTAAATTTGGTGATCTAAACCCTGATGACAATACACCGTTGAGTTGCAAATTTTTTGTGGGCTTAAACACATAACCTAAGGTAGCAGTAACCGAAGAATTATTTACAGAAATAGCATTATCAGGTAAGGTGAAAAAAGTTTCATCTAACCATGTTGCTGTTAAATTTGTATTGGTAAAACGGATGCCTGAATTTAAGGTGGAGGTTTTACTGATGTCTTGTCGGTAATTTATATAGGCAGCACTGGTGGTGTACGTGCTTCCGCCATCAGCATATCTAGATTGTACAGAAAAAGTGTCTGAAAAACCAGTGATGCTACTCCCATTAACTGCCAATGTTTTTCCTTCTGGGTTTGAGTTCACATCATTATGTGTAAATTCTAATCCGTAGGCTAAAATTCTACCTTTTGATTTTGTTAGTGGTACTGAAAAATCAGCATTAAGGCTAAAAACATCTACTTTTTCTTTTCGGATGGTTCTATTTAGGCTGTTAAATTTTCGGTTAATTCTTGATTCTTTTATATTTTGATAAGCTAAGGTGATGGTACCATTATCTAACCATTTCTTCTCAGGACTAATTTCTAATTGTGTAGATGCTAAGAAACGTTCTTGCGGGCCGTAATACCATTCTGCATAACGTAATTTACCATCTATTTTTTCTGTTAATCGGTCAAAACGCGGAATGTCTGATGTGGTACTGAATTGAAAGTTTACATTCAATTTGGTTTTTTTAGAAAAAGGGATGTGAAATTTTTGTAAAACATCTGTTTGATGAAAACCTGTGTTACGCTGTAGATTAGGGTCAGAATTTACTTGTGGTTCAGCATTGTAAAAATCATCTGTATTGTTAGAGTATTCATAAACTTTTCCCCAAGTATCAAATCCGTGATTTCTGTTTTTACCCATTTTTAAATCGCCAAAATTACTATGAGAAATACTTGTAAATGACGCTATTTTCTTAAACGATAATTCTACACCTATTTGGCTAGTAAATTCATTGTTAACACTGCTATATCTGCCCAAAAACGAAGTGTTTATACTGGTTTTATCGCTAACCGAAGGTTTTCTAGTGTAATAGTGAATAACACCTCCTAATGCGTCAGAACCGTAAATAACAGACGAAGGTCCAAAAATAACTTCTGTTCTATCTAACATGTTTGGTGAAATACTAATAGAATTCTGCAAATGTCCTTTTCTATAAATGGCATTGTTCATTCTAACACCATCAACAACCAACAACACTCTGTTGGCTTCCATGCCTCTTAACACAGGACTTCCGCCTCCAAATTGTGATTTTTGCACTTTTATTCCTGGTATTTCAGCCAACATATCTGCTGAAGTTTGTGGAGAGAGTTGTTGTATGTCTTGAATAGAAAATACATCTATTTGCTCTGCAATACGCTTACGTGATTCTTTGCTTTTTGAAGTCGATAAAAAAACCTCTTCTAAATGATGAGAAGTACTTCGTAAATAAACTTTATCAGTTGTTAATTGACGTTTTAAAATTTCATATTCAATATAGGTAACATGTTTAAATGATAAAATTTCATTATCATCAAAATCATTAAGGTCAATATTACCCTTTTTATCAGAAACCTTATGCTTACTATTATCTTCATTCACAACGGCAACATTTACAATTGGGAATTCAGATTCTTCATCTAGAACAGTAATGGTTTGAGCAGACAATGAATAAACAATAAAATAAGCTATAACTGCAAAAAATATCTTCATATATAAAGGGTATTTACTTTAATTAAATACCATTTTCAAAACTTCTAATGATTTAGGTTTTCTAAATCCGGGTAAATGTAATTCAAAATATTGTATTAATATTTCTAATAAACTTTGTCTACTTTTTTTATTGAATTTCAAGGTATTTAATCCCTCAAAATTTGTGCCGTACAACTGTTTAAAATAAAATAACTTTTCACCAGAAATATAGTGTTTTGAGGTGATGTGGTCTGTAAACTTTCCTTCTAATAAATCGAAATATAATGATTGTTTTCCTTTTTCAGGATAAAAACCGAGATACTTAGTTAGGTTCATTAAAAAAAATAAATGAAAATTTGCAGTTTCACTTTGTGAATCTAACCAAAGAAAAGCTGTTTCTATATAATTAAATAACTCTCTATTTTCTTCCTCTTCTCTTAAAGCATAGGTTAATACTTCAGACAAAAACACCAACATGGTTTGCTTAACTACATTTGAGGGGATTGTTGTATAAGGTGTCGAAATTTTGACTTCATTGATGAAATGTAACGACCTGTTGTTCTTGTAATTTGCTGTGATTTCTAGTTGTGTTAGTGGTTGGAAATAAGCGATAGAAAATTTTCGGTTGGTCTGTTTGAAAATCCTTTTTATAAGGTACGATCGTAAGCCCTGTTCGGTATAACACTTTACAATCAAATCATTATCGCCATATTTAATGGCATTTAACACAATGGCTTTGCTAGTGATAAGCATTAATTAATAATGGCTATTTTAGTGATAGATGTTTCTGATTTGTCAGGTATAGTCAACAATACAATATAAACACCCGAAGCAACTTTACTGCCAGCTAGATTGGTTTTGTTCCAAATCACTTTACCTCCTTTTAATTCTTGACCTTCTATAACATTTGTTTCGTGTACTAATCGTCCAGATGCATCCAAAATTTTAACATTGGTTCCTCTTGGTAAATGTGTACCATTTCTACCGTCTATGGTTACAAATGAATGCTCTTTCTTAACGGGATTAGGATATGCATAAACTTCACCCAGTTCATCCCCGAAAGGGGCAACATTATTATTAAAAGCAACGATACCTTTGTCTGTGGCAAAAAACACTTTTCCGTTACTGTTGTCCACTTTAATTTTTATAATTTTATTTGATGGTAAAGGAGAATTTCCTTTATTAAAGTTAAACAATGTCTCTCGTCCTGAAGGATTGGTAGCTAAAACACCTCCTGTATCCGTCCCAAACCATTTATTATCAGCACCATCTATGGCAATAGAACTTATGGGTTGATTACCTAATAATCTTTTTGCAATTCCTTCATCTTCAATAATAACAGGCGAAGCATCATAAATACTGTTATCAAAAACACCTCCAGCATTTGAATAAATTACCAAGCCTTTTTTTGTGCCAATCCAAATTCTATTATTTCTATCAACTGCTAATGTGTTTACTCTAGGGTCAGGCAATGATCCTTTGGTAGAACTTGTTGTTAAGGCACGTTTTCTATCGCCTGTTTCATTATAAACCAATAAGCCATTTCTTCTTGAGCCTATCCAAATACTCCCTGATCTATCTACAACCAACTCAGTTAAACCAAAAGCATTGTTAGTAACGATTGAACTCAAATCAAATTCGCTCCAATTTCCATTAGGCTCCAATTTTTTTAATCTGTTGTTTACCCAAGAATTGCTCACCCATAAATTACCTTGATTGTCAAAAGCAGTTCCATTAATTCTAACACTATTATAATTAGGATTGTCAGCAGCAAGATCTTCTAAACCACTATTGGTATGGTTCCAAAAGTTCGTGATTTCATCATTTTCAATGACCAACATGCCTCCAGAAGCATTTAATCTATCTGGAGAAGATTGTCCGAATGAACTCAAATATACTTTATCTGAATTTTCAGGATCTATAGTAATATGCACCAAATCTCTTGCAGGATAAGCAGGGTTATAAGGTGTGTTTATCCAGTCTTCTCCGTTAAAATGGCTAAATCCTTTTTCGCTTTGTCTTGGAGTAAAAGAAGCGTCATAACCCCCGTAAACGACCCAAAGATTATCGTTTTTAGCAGTAATTGAGAAAATATCATTAGACGTTGGACCTTTAGGATGAATCTCAGTATAATTTGTTGCATTTGAAAAATCACGATGTAGAATTCCGAAGTCTGTGGTTCCTAAATACACTGAATTTTCATCAGCAAAAGCCGACTGTAAGTTATAATCAAAATCAGGTGTTGTGTTGGTTGTTATTTGATGATTTAAAGCTGTATTATACACATACGCTGCTTTTCTTGTGGTTGCTGTAATGTAATTTTCTGATGCCTTTAATTGTAGAATATTATCCCCGAAAGCACCTATAATTTCAAGATTAGTAGCATTTACTTTATAGAAACTATTGTCTTTTGACACGAAAAGGTGATTGTTAAAAACCTCAACCGATTTAAAATTACCTGTAAAGCTACCTTGTGGTTGCTGCCAGTTATTAAAATCTATCAAAGCGTTTGAAGTAACATCTGCAGTATAAATACCTAGTTCAGTT
>CAYRZY010000208.1:0-5667 GCA_964428855.1 uncultured Flavobacteriaceae bacterium | reverse complement strand
GTTTTTGTGCTGATAAATTTGTTGTAGGTGACTCTTTATACCCCAAACCAAAGGCTGTATGAAATTCTTGTACTGCTTTTATTTTATTTTTCATGTTTAAACTTTACATTAAGACTCGTTCTCGATACATCTAGTTTTAGCTAGATGTCACTATTATTTAACTATACACCCCTAAAGTCCCCTCAAGGGGACAATTTTCAAAAAAAAACACCTTCTCACATACATTCATTAATTTAATAACTCTATCTATAATAGACTAACATAAACTCTACAACTATTTTATATATACTTCATTGCAATTTTAGCTGGAGCCAATCTTAAAAATATGGCTACCAATCTCCATCGTTTAGTAATGTATGCTTTTTTCTTTTTCTTTTTAATTGCTGTAAAAACCTGTTTTGTAGCTTTATCTAAAGGTGCTTTCCAAAAAGTATTGCCTGTAGCCATCTTCGTCTCCACAAAACCAGGCACGATATCTGTTACATAAATCTTCGCTTTTTTAGTCCGACTCGCCTTCATCCACAACGACTCTAAATAACTATTCATAAAGGCTTTAGAAGCAAAATAGCAAGGCACATGACGATTTCCTCTAATACCAGCAATTGATGAAATACCCACCAAATGACCATGACCTTGTTTTCTAAATAAATTATAGGCCAACCCAAAAACTTTAACAGCTCCTATTACATTGGTCTCAATTGTAGGCACTTCTTTTTCCCATTCCAATTCAAAATTTGGACCTCCAACACCTGAACTATACACTACCAAATCTATCGTACCCATTTCATCAATCAGCTCTTGAAAAACTACATCTGTAGCTATAACATCTGTAGCATCATGCTGTTTAGAAATATATTTCTCGGGATTTGTAGCTTTTAATTCTGCCAATTTCTCTGCTCTTCTACCTGTAATAGCTACTGTATAACCATCTTTAACTAATAAAATAGCCAATTCTTTACCAATACCTGAAGTCGCCCCAAAAATTACTGCATTTTTACTCATGTTATAATTGTTTTATCAGTAAAAAAAATTAATTTTACCGCCATAAATATAATAGAAATATGTTTAGCACCGAACAAAAAATATTTGGAATTTTATTTGCCATAGTTTTTATCATTTTTATAGTTTGGAGCTATCGAAAAGACTTAGAACTTCATAAGCTTCACTATAAAAACGTTTGGATAGTTGGTGTTGCCATCTTTATAATTATCGGTCTATTTGCTGTTTTGACCTTTACCTTACATGAATAATTATCAATTCGACTATTTCCGATTTTCCATTTTCATGGTTGATAAAAATATTTCACCACTTTAGCTCTCTTTCAGAAAAGAAATATATTATTCCTATAATTAATCGAATGAAAACAAATATACCGTACAGCATAACAGAAGGTGCCAAAAAAAATATAGTAAGAAGCCCTACAATCAAGATAAAAACACCTACCCAATATGTGTGGATTAAATACTTGAAGTGTTTTTTTATTAATAGATTATCTTGAGGTTTTTTAATATACAAAAGTAATCCTATAGACAAATTCAAAATAAAAAAAACAATCCATTCATTACTAGTAATAAACACCATAGAGCTGTTTTTAAAAAGTAAAATAAGATTAATCAAAAAAAACACATAGATTGTAAAAACTCTTAGTAACTGTATGTTTGTATATTTATATTTTATCATTTATTATAAAATAACAATCAAATTAATACCCACTTTTAACACATCTATATTTCTTACTTTTTACAGATATTTAAATCTTGTAAGTTAAATATTGAGTCTCAAAAAGTTTGTTTCACAGAAATAATTTTGACAGGACAAGCTTCTTTTGCTTTTATATTACTTTCTAAAATAGCATCGTCAGGAGATTTTAACGTGAAAAACCCTTTTTTGTCTTTAGCGTGTAAAAGCACAGATTTACCGTCTTTTTTAGACATTTGAAATTGGTTTGGTGCCAATTCAACACAATAATTACAGCCAATACATTTAGCTCGTTGAAGTGTAATAATTACCATTATACTTTTTGAGGTTCAGCAAATTCAGTAGCCACAATTTTATAAAGTTTATCAGAAGGTCGTACTCTAAATTTTAAAGGAATAGTTACAGAATCTCCTTTTGTAGCAACACTCCCTTTCTCATCATTTACAAACATCCCTTCAAGTTTAAACTCTTCTACTCCTGTTGTTGGTCCAGTAATCAATAGCGTGTCACCTACAGAAATATCATAGGCTTCCACCTTAAACTCACCAATACTTGGCTTAGGGAAAAAATGCATACTCTTACCAACATACACTTTTTTCTGAGTGGCATGCGAACCAGAACCATTGCTCCATTCCCCTAGTTTTTGTCCTAGGTAGTAGCCATTCCAAAATCCGCGATTGTAAACTTTCTCTAATTCTTGCATCCAAGAAATTACTTTTTCTTTATCATAAGTACCATCCGCTATACTATCAATGGCATCACGATAACATTTAATTACATTCGCCACATACTCAGGTGCTCTACCTCTACCCTCAATTTTCAATACTTTTATTCCAGCATCAGCTACCTGATCTAAAAAATCTATCGTACACAAATCTTTAGGAGACATGATATATTCATTGTCTAGTTCCATTTCAAAACCAGTTTCCTGATCGATGACTGTATATTTTTTACGACAATTTTGCTTACAAGCACCTCTGTTAGCCGATGAATTTTGCGAATGCAAACTCATATAACACTTGCCAGAAACTGCCATACACAACGCTCCATGACCAAATATTTCAACTTCTACCAAACGACCAGCAGGCCCTTTAATTTCTTGCTTTTCTATCTGTTCAGTAATATGTTTTACTTGACGTAAACTCAATTCCCTACTCAACACCACAGTATCAGCAAACATCGCATAAAACTTCAATGTTTCTATATTGGTAATGTTAATTTGAGTTGAAATATGCACTTCCATTCCCTCTGTACGTGCTACCTGAATCACCGCTTGATCCATCGCAATTACAGCCGTAATAGTTGCTTCTTTGGCTTTAACAATCAATGTTTTTACAATCGATAAATCATGATCGTAAATAATAGTATTCAGGGTTAAATACGAACGAACACCTTTCTCACTACATCTTCGTGAAATTTCTTGCAAATCATCTAAGGTGAAATTTATAGACGCTCTTGCACGCATATTCAATTGCTCTACCCCGAAATAAATGGAATCAGCACCATTGTCTAATGCCGCTTGAAGCGATTCAAAGCTCCCAGCAGGAGCCATTAATTCTATTTTATTATTCACACTCACTTAATTTCATTTTCGGCAAAAATAAGTGATTTACAATTACTTACTATAAAAAATATCAACATTTTATAGAATTGTGATGAATTTCAAACTTTATCGGATTTTTAGACTTTAAAATCCCATTTAATTGAACTTTTTTTTAACCTTTGCATTCAAATACTAAAATACTAAAAATGAAAATTGCAGTTGTTGGTGCTACCGGAATGGTAGGGAAAGTAATGTTAAAAACTTTAGAAGAACGTAATTTTTCGGTAACGGAACTAATCCTTGTAGCTTCTGAAAAATCAGTAGGTAAAAAGGTATCCTTTAAAGGAAAAGAATATACTGTAGTTGGATTACAAACAGCTGTTGATATGCAACCAGATATTGCTTTGTTTTCTGCTGGCGGAGACACTTCTTTAGCTTGGGCTCCTAAATTTGCAGAAGTTGGAACAACAGTAATTGACAATTCTTCTGCTTGGCGGATGGACTCTAGTAAAAAACTAATTGTACCAGAAATAAATGCCAACACACTAACTGCAACCGATAAAATTATTGCAAATCCGAACTGTTCTACTATTCAAATGGTCGTTGCATTAGCTCCATTACATAAAAAATACCAAATTAAAAGATTGGTGATTTCTACCTACCAATCTATTACAGGTACAGGTGTAAAAGCAGTACAGCAATTAGAAAATGAATACAATGGTGAAAAAGGAGAAATGGCGTATCATTATCCTATTCACAAAAATGCAATTCCACATTGTGATGTTTTTGAAGAAAATGGCTACACCAAAGAAGAGATGAAACTCGTTAGAGAAACTCAAAAAATACTAGATGATAGAACTATTGGCATTACTGCAACTGCGGTTAGAATTCCTGTCGTTGGAGGTCATAGTGAATGTGTAAATATTGAGTTTGAAAACGAATTTGAAATTGGAGCTATTCGGAAATTATTGAGTGAATCTCCTGGTGTTACGGTACAGGACAATACTGATACTAATACTTACCCAATGCCAATTTATGCACATGGTAAAGATGATGTTTTTGTTGGTAGAATCCGTAGAGATTTATCGCAACGAAACACTTTAAATATGTGGATTGTCTCTGACAATCTTCGTAAAGGTGCAGCGACCAATACGATTCAAATTGCGGAATATTTGGTAGAGAATGGGTTGGTGAAAAAATAAGAACCAAGAGTCAAGAAATAGGACAAAGTATTTTTACTTTTCATCCTGGTTCCTGACTCTTGGTTCCTGATTCTAATAAAACGTAATTAATCTTTTTATAATGAGAAGCTGAAATTCAGCTTGACTATTTTGTCGCTTTTAAAACATCTTTAATCAACTCTTCTAATTGTTGTTTCGGTAAAGCACCTTGTGCCATTTGTGGTTGTCCTGCTGCTGGGCAAAACAACATTGAAGGTATACTTCTAATCGCAAAAGCTGCTGCCAATTCTTGCTCTTTTTCAGTATCTATCTTATAGATATTTATTTTCCCTTCATATTCATCACTTAATTGTTCCAATACAGGAGCAACCGCTTTACAAGGCCCACACCAATCGGCATAAAAATCTATAATGCAAGGCAAGTCTCCTTCAAAAGTCCATTCTTTATTTTTTTCGTAATTAAAAACTTTTTCTAAAAAAGTTTCTTTTGTCAGTAATTCTGTCATTTCTTATTATTTTATATAGTTAAAACGCAAAAATTATTCCGTTCTATTTCACACGACAAAATGACACAATTTATAGCTATTCTTTTGCCACATTTGTTACATTCTGTTAGGATTTTGTAACTTGAACGTCAAAGTAATCAATATTAACCTAAAATTATATATTATGAATTCAAAAATTTCAACAGTATTACGTTATTTATTAGGTATTGCCATGATTATTTTTGGTGCTAATAAATTTGCAGGGTTTATGCCTAAACCTGAATTATCTGAAAAAGCAGGTATCTTTATGGGTGCATTGGCTGATAGTGGATATATTTTTCCTATCCTCGGTGTGTTCTATATTATTATAGGATTACTTTTGGTACTGAACAAAGCTGTGCCTTTAGCATTACTGATGTTAGTCCCAATTTCTATTAATATTGTAGCTTTCCATTTGGTTTTAGATCCAAAAGGTGTATTATTTGCTGCTGTAGTTGCGATTTTAAATGCAGTATTGTTATTTACACATTGGAATAAGCTTAAGACGATCCTTAAGTAAATACAAACTACTTGAGAGTGTCTGAGACAAGGCCGCTTCGCTGCAAGAACCTAGACTTAAGACTCTTTCATCTTGAATCTTTACGCTACACCCATTGTAAGCGTCAAGAATTTTATTGATTAATCTTTCATAAAGGCATATCGAAATGATATGCCTTTTTTTATGTATTTTTGTTTATCTTCTAAACTCAAAACATCATGAA
>CAYRZY010000207.1:0-5671 GCA_964428855.1 uncultured Flavobacteriaceae bacterium | reverse complement strand
ATTGGTTGTTCTAGAATAACCTATATATTCAAATTTTCTTTCATGAATAACAACAGTATATGCCTCTTTCATAAGGTTTCCATATTGCAATGAAGCTTCAGTATTTAAATCAGTCATTACTGTCATATACTTAGGTAAAGAAAGTTTGTAACGATTTTCAACAGTGATTTCTTGATAATCATCAGGAGAAAGGCTTTCATTACAAGATGTTATTAAAGTAATAAGTACAATTACAAAACTAATTTTCTTCATTAAACTATGCTTTCACTCTTTCTTGATAAGTTCCTTTTTCAGTCTCTACTTTAATTTTATCACCTTCATTGATAAATAAAGGAACGTTTACATTTGCTCCAGTTTCAACTGTGGCTGGTTTAGTAGCATTCGTAGCTGTATTTCCTTTTATACCAGGTTCTGTATGTGTTACTTCTAAGATGACGCTGGCTGGCATTTCTACCGATAATGGTAATTCATCAGCTGCACGTACAATAATTGTAACCACTTCCCCTTCTTTCATTAAACTTGGAGCATCTAGAATATCTTCTAGCAATTGAATTTGAGTATAATCATCATTATTCATGAAATGGTACATTTCCCCATCATTATATAGGTATTGGTATTTTCTAGTTTCAACACGTACTTCTTCAATTTTATGCCCTGCTGAAAAAGTATTATCTAACACTTTACCTGAGGTTAAACTTCTCAACTTGGTACGTACAAAAGCTGGCCCTTTACCAGGTTTTACATGTTGAAATTCAATAATTTTATAGGTATCATTATTATATACAATGCATAATCCCTTTTTTATATCTGATGTTGTTGCCATTTAAATTTTTATTATTAATTATTATGATCCACTAGTATATCCTTTCATTATTCCTCTTTGAGAGTTTTTAATAAATGTAAGGACCTCATCTCTTTCTGGAGTTGCATCTAATTCAGCTTCTAAAATTCGAGATGCTTGCGTGGTATTGTTATTTTTTTGAAATAATATTCTATAAATGTTTTGAATTTCATTTATTTTTGCGGGTGTAAAGCCTCTTCTACGTAATCCTATCGAATTAATACCTACATATGATAAAGGTTCTTTTGCCGCTTTAACATATGGAGGAACATCTTTTCTTACCAAAGATCCTCCTGAAATCATCACATGCTTTCCTATATGGATAAATTGATGAATGCCTGACAACCCTCCAATAATGGCATATTCGCCTATTTCTACATGCCCACCTAAAGTAACTCCATTTACAATAATGACATTATTACCAATAATACAATCATGTGCAATATGGGCAGTAGCCATAATTAAACAATCTTTGCCAATTACAGTTTTGCCATAAGCTTTGGTACCTCTATTAATAGTAACACATTCTCTAATAGTGACATTATCACCAATAGTTACTAGAGAATCTTCATCTTCAAATTTTAAATCTTGCGGAATTGCCGAAATTACTGCACCAGGAAAAATTCTACAATTTTTACCAATACGAGCACCTTCCATGATGGTAACATTAGAACCTATCCATGTTCCTGAGCCAATTGTTACATTGTTATATATTGTAGTAAAAGGTTCTACAACAACATTGGTTGCTATTTTTGCTCCTGGATGGATGTATGCTAATGGTTGATTCATAGTTATCTATTTTTTACTTATTAATGCCATTAATTGAGCTTCAACGACCAATTTATTATTGGCATAACCATAAGCTTGCATATGGCAAATGCCTCTTCTAATAGGTGTTATCAATTCTGCTTTGAAAATTAAAGTGTCACCAGGCAATACTTTTTGTTTGAACTTAACATTATCCATTTTCATAAAATAAGTCAAGTAATTTTCAGGGTCTGGTACGGTACTTAACACTAGTATCCCTCCACATTGAGCCATCGCTTCAACTTGTAAGACCCCAGGCATTACTGGAGATCCTGGGAAATGACCCAAGAAAAAAGGTTCATTCATTGATACATTTTTAACACCAACGACATGTGTGTCAGAAAGTTCTAAAATTTTATCAATCAATAAAAATGGAGGTCTATGTGGTAAAATATCCATAATTTGATTAATATCCATTAGCGGAGGTTGATTCAAATCATATTGAGGGACATTATTTCGTTTTTCTATCTTAATTAATTTTGCTAGTTTTTTAGCAAAATTTGTGTTTATAGCATGCCCAGGCTTGTTAGCAATAATTTTACCTCTAATTTTTGTACCAACCAATGCAATATCTCCAATAACATCTAAAAGCTTATGTCTTGCTGCTTCATTGGGCCAGTGTAATGTCAAATTGTCTAAAATACCGTTTGGTTTTATCTTTACATTTTCCTTTTTAAAAGCTATTCTTAATTTTTTCATAGTGGCATCTGACAATGGTTTGTCTACATAAACAATAGCATTGTTTAAATCGCCTCCTTTAATTAAATCATTATCTAACAGCATTTCTATTTCATGTAAAAAACTAAAAGTTCTAGCAGCAGAAAATTCTTCTTTAAAGTCAGAAATATGATTTAATGTTGCGTTTTGTGTACCTAAAACTTTTGTACCAAAATCAACCATAGTAGTTATTTCATAGGTATCAGACGGCATAATCATAATTTCGCTACCAGAAGCTTTATCTTTATAGGATATAATATCTTTTACAATATATACGTTAACTTCAGCATCTTGTTCTTCTAGTCCAGCCTTTTCTAAAGCTTCAATAAAAAACTTTGAAGAACCATCCATAATTGGAGGTTCTGCAGCACTCAATTCAATACAAATATTGTCAATTCCTAAACCAACAATAGCCGCCAACACATGCTCTGAAGTATTGATAGACACTCCGTTTTTCTCTAAATTTGTTCCTCTTTGAGTATCTACTACATATTCAGCTCTTGCTTCTATTGTAGGACTTCCTTCTAGATCTGTTCTAGTAAAAGTATACCCATAATTTGCTGGAGCTGGTTTAAATGTTAGTTTGACATTTTTACCTGTATGCAATCCTACACCTGATAGTGAGACCTCATTCTTTATTGTTTTTTGCTTATTGCTCATTAATTTTCGTTTGTGCTTTTGCTATTTTTTCTAAGTTGCTGATTTTATCTGATAATTTAGATAAATTTTTAAAATGTACATAAGATTTGTTATAATCTGAATAAGGCAAGGCAGGACTTCCTTGAACTATTTCACCATCTTTTAAGTTTCTCCCTACACCTGTTTGAGCTTGTACACGTACGTTATTTCCTATTTTAAGATGTCCTGCAACACCTACTTGTCCGCCAATCAAGCAATTCTCACCTATAGTTGTTGAGCCTGCAATTCCTGTCAGAGCAGCAATTACTGTATTTTTACCTATTTCAACATTGTGAGCTACTTGAATTTGATTATCTAATTTCACTCCTTTTCTAATAATAGTAGAACCCATAGTGGCTCTATCAATGGTAGTGCCTGAACCTATATCAACATTGTCTTCAATAATTACATTTCCTATTTGAGGTATTTTACTATACACACCACTTTCACTCGGTGCAAAACCGAATCCATCACAACCAACAATACTGCCTGCATGTATTTCACAAGCTTTACCAATGACTGATTCTGAATAAATTTTCACTCCAGCAAATAAGGTCGTTCCTTCTCCAATAGACACATTATCTCCAATATAAACATTCGGATAAATTTTCACATTATCTCCAATAATAACATCATTACCTATATATGAGAAAGCACCAATATATAAATCATCACCTAAAGTAGCTGATTCACTTATGAAATTAGGTTGTTCTATGCCAGATTTATTCAATTTCACTTGATTGTAATACTCTAAAAGCTTAGAGAAAGCTTGATAAGAATCATCAACTTTTATTAAAGTTGTTGAAATTTCTTTTTCTAAAACAAAATCTTTATTTACAATGACTACAGAAGCATTTGTTGAATATAAAAAAGGAGTGTATTTAAGGTTTGATAAAAAAGTTAACGACCCTTTTTCACCTTCTTCAATTTTAGAAAGCTTGAAAACTTCTTCATTTAAGTTCCCTACTACTTCACCATCAAGAATTTCTGCGATTTGTTTAGCTGTAAACTTCATATATACTTATAGCGTTTATCTCTAAATACCGAGTATTCGCTACCAATCTTTTTCTTTATGATTTAAATTTTTACTTATTTTATAGTTCTTACAAAAGTATAAAAAATATTTCGCAAATCTAAAGTATATTTACTTTGGATAGTATATAAAATATTTGACTACTGGTTTTGAGAGTGCTAATAAGTTTAATTGATCTGAAGCATCCGTTATATCTTTAATCTCTCCAGATTTATATAAAATATTTATAGAGCTTTCATTTAAGTTATATGCCTGATTTTCAATGACACCTCTAGCAACAAAGTAATCTATAGTATTTATATCTAAACTTAACTTTTCTAAAGTCTCCTTTTTGACACGATCAATTTCGACACTAGAGAAAGGAATTTCTTGAATTTTAATTTTAGGAAAATTTCTGTAAATTAAAGATTTTGACAATTTTGACAGTATAAAATCAGAATGCTTCATCCATTGTTTTATCGCCATGACAATATCATAATCATCTATTTCAGAAAATTCATGTAAAAATTCATCATCAAAATTAGTGATTTCATTTCTTGACAAAAAGTAATATAGAGCATCACTACAGTTTACTTCAATATTTTCATTGACCAATTCTTTCGCTCTTTTTAAAATGTTAACTAACAAATAGTCAGCTACTAACCCTGTCTTATGTAAATAAACCTGCCAATACATTAAACGCCTTGAAACAATAAATTTTTCAACAGAATATATTCCTTTTTCTTCAACAACCAAGTTGTTGTCAATTACAGTAAACATAGATAAAATACGTTCAGTATTGATATTTCCTTCAGTAACACCTGTATAAAAACTATCTCTTTTCAAATAATCGAGCCTATCAATGTCTAATTGACTAGAAACTAGTTGGTTTAAAAATTTTCGGTGGTATTTCCCTCTAAAAATTTCTATAGCCAAACTCAACCTACCTGAGAATTCTTTATTTAATTTTTCCATAAAAAGTAAAGAAATTTCTTCATGTTTTATAGTTGTAACCAAACTATGTTCTAAGGTATGAGAAAAAGGACCATGACCAATATCGTGCAATAAAATTGCGATCAATAGAGCTTCTTCTTCCTCTTTTGAAATTTCAATAGACTTACTTATTAACACATTTACGGTTTTTTGCATCAAATGCATAGCTCCTAATGCATGTTCAAATCGTGTGTGATGTGCACCAGGATATACAAAGTAAGACAAACCCATTTGAGAGATGCGTCTTAAACGCTGAAAATAAGGATGTTCAATAATATCGAAAATTAATTCAGAAGGAATATTAATAAATCCGTAGATTGGGTCATTAAAAATTTTAAATTTGTTCAATTGATTTTTGTTTAGATGATACTACAAAAATAGCGGTTTAAATTTTAACCACTTATTATAATTAAAAATTAATATATAAAAGGAATGAATGCAATAAAAATACTTTGGGTTGATGATGAAATTGAATTATTAAAACCACACTTATTATTTCTAGAAAAGAAAGGTTATAACGTTTCAACATGTAATAATGGTGCTGAAGCCATTGAAAAGGTCGATGAAGAGAATTATGATGTTATTTTTTTAGATGAAAATATGCCCGGTCTTTCAGGGATAGA
>CAYRZY010000206.1:0-5675 GCA_964428855.1 uncultured Flavobacteriaceae bacterium | reverse complement strand
CATTAATACATCTTGCATATAAAAATGGAGGTCTTATTATGGCTGGAGCATTAGCAGAACCAGCAGATGGAGCACTACTTGTTTTTAAAGAAAAGTCTGATGCCATTGCTTTTGCTGAAAATGACCCTTATGTTAAAAATGGATTGATTAGCAAATGGCATGTCCAACCTTGGTTGGTTGTTAGTAATAATAAATAAAAAATGAGGCTGTCTTTTTAGACAGCCTCATTTTTTGTTAAAAAGAATAACTCTAATTTACCAAATCCGAACTCTTTTTTCAGGAGCTAAATACATAGCATCTCCCTCTTTAATATCAAATGCTTTATAAAAAGCATCAACATTTAATAAAGGTTGTATCGCTCTAATTTTACCTGGTGAATGTGGGTCAGTTTTAATTCTTGTACGTAAAGCTTCATCTCTAATTAATGTTCTCCAAACAGTAGTCCAAGACATAAAGAAACGTTGTTCTGGTGTAAAGCCATCAATATTATCAGGTCTTTTGTTGTCAGCATAGAATTTTTGTAAACCATCATAAGCACCTAATACTCCACCTAAGTCTCCAATATTTTCGCCTAAAGTAAATTTTCCATTTACAAATACACTATCTAGAACTTCAAGACTGCTATATTGTGTTGCCAGAGCATCACCTCTTTTAGTAAATGCTTCTAAATCTTTATCAGTCCACCAGTTTTTTAAATTTCCATCAGCATCAAAACGTGCACCACTATCATCAAAAGCATGAGAAATCTCATGACCTATAACAGCACCAATTCCACCATAATTTACAGCTTCATCGGCAGTATAGTTATAGAATGGAGGTTGTAAAATAGCAGCAGGAAAAACAATTTCATTAAATAAAGGATTGAAATATGCATTTACCGTTTGTGGTGACATACCCCATTTTGTTTTATCAACAGGTTCTTTAAAATCAGCTAAGTTTTTTGCTAAAGACCACTTATTCACTGCTGTAATATTTTCAAAATAGTTATTGCCTTCTTTAACTTCTAATTCAGAATAATCTTCCCATTTGTCAGGGTATCCAATTTTAACCGTAAATCTATCCAATTTTGTTATCGCTTGTTTTTTGGTGTCTTCACTCATCCAATCTAAAACTTTGATACGCTTCTTATAAGCTTCAATAACATTAGCAATCATCAATTCGGCTTTTGCTTTTGCCTCAGGTGGAAACATTTCATCTACATATAATTGACCTAAAGCTTCGCCAACTGTACCATTAACAGTAGCTAAAGCCCTTTCATCTGCAGGTCTTTGTTTTTTTTGACCACTTAAGGTTTTGCTATAAAAATCCCAATTAGCTTTTTCAATTTCTGTGGTTAATGCACCAGCAGAAGAATTTAAAGTTGACCAACGCATTGCCGTTTTTAAAGTCTCAATATCTGTATCGGTAAATACTTTTTGAAGCTCATCCATATAGTTGATCTGCATTACAATTACGGTATCTACTTCTTTTTTAATACCAACATCTGTAATCATTTTCTTCCAATCAATAGCAGAGACCATCTTATTTAACTCATCAATAGTACGTGGGTTATTAAAGTTTCTAACATCTCTACTTTGAACTTTATCCAATCTTGGCGTTGCCAATCTTGTTTCTAATGCCAATATGGTTTTTGCTTGTTTTTCAGCACTTGCTTTGTCATCTCCAAGAAATTGTAACATTCTAGTGATGTGCTCTACATATTGCTGACGAATTTCTTTTGACTTCGTATCTTGATCTAAATAATAATCACGATCTGGTAAGCCTAAGCCTCCAGTGGTTATATAACCAGCATTGATAGCACTATTTGTAAGATTAGGAAATACTGTAAACCCAATAAAAGGAGCATCAACAGCATCTTTTTTTGCAAGTACAGTTTGTAAGTCTTTGATAGTTTTAATACTCGCGATTGCTTTTAAAGCAGGCTGTAAAGGAGTAATGCCTAATTTATTTCTAGTAAGTGTGTCTAATTCAGAATCAAAAATAAACAAAGCTTTAGCTTGATCAGTATCAGCAGTATATTTTCCGCTTTTCTTCGCTTTCGCTAAAATTGCCAATACATCTTTATCAGTTTTTTTTCTTAACACTCCAAAACCACCCCATGACGTTCTATCATCAGGTATTTTGGTGTTCTTCATCCAACTTCCATTTACATAGTTGTAAAAATCTTCTTTGGGACTCACTGTGGTATCCATATTTGCTAAGACGATACCTGGAATTTGTTCTTTGGCGGTATCAGTAGCTGCAATTACTTTTTTATCATCCTTACATGAAGAGAATAAAATGATACTTGCAAAACCTAATAGTAGTAATACTTTGTTTGTAGATTTCATTGTAAATTATTTTTGTTTAATTGTTGTTATTATTGAGTTAGTAGTGATTTTTTAAAGTTTGTTACAAATTTCATTGTTAATCTTCTTCGTTGGCTCTTTCAATAATGTTTTGTGGTAAAGATTTTTTTGCTTTTGCTCCTAGTTTTTTAATTTTCTCGACAGAGGTAATTAAATTTCCACGGCCTTCTACCAATTTATTCATTGCTCCTTTATATTCACTTTTAGCTTCATCCATTTTTTTACCAACTTTGGTCAAATCAGTTACAAAACCTTCAAATTTATCGTACAAAGCTCCTGCTTGACGGGCAATTTCAACAGCATTATTACGCTGCTTTTCATTTTGCCACATACTATCAATGGTACGGAGTGTAGCCAATAGAGTAGAAGGTGTAACAATTACAATATTCTTTTCAAATGCTTTATTGTACAGTTGATTGTCATTGTTTATGGCAACTGCAAATGCAGGTTCTACGGGTACAAATAATAGTACAAAATCTGGTGATTCTATTTCATAAATATCTTCATATTTTTTATCGCTCAACTGTGTAACATGTCTGTTTAAGGAACTGATATGTTCTTTTAAGAATTGAGTTTTTGTTGATTCATCCTCACTATTTACATATTGTTCATAGGCAGTTAAAGATACTTTTGAATCAACAACCATTTTTTTGCCGTCTGGTAAATTGATAATAACGTCTGGTCTGAGTCTGGTTTTGTTTTCATCCTCAGTATTGAAACTTTTTTCTAAGACATATTCTCTGTCTTTCTCTAATCCAGATTTTTCAAGCACACGTTCTAAGATCAACTCACCCCAATTCCCTTGTGTCTTGCTATCTCCTTTTAGAGCACGGGTTAAGTTAAGAGCCTCTTTACTCATTTGTTCATTTAACTCTTTTAAACCAATTATTTGTTGGCGTAGTGCAGCATGATAATCAATACTTTCTTTGTGTGTTTTATCTACTTTGTCTTCAAAATGTTTTATTTTTTCTTGTAGTGGATTTAAGATCTGTTTAATATTCTCTCTATTCTGTTCTGTAAATTTCACAGATTTTTCTTCCAATACTTTATTGGCTAAATTTTCAAATTCTTTGGTAAATTTTTCTTGTATATTCTCTAAATCATGTTTTTGAGTTGTTAATTTTTCATTTAACCCCTTTATAGCAGCGTCTTGTTGAATATTAACACGGATATGATTCTCTTTTTCAGTTTGGAGCTCTCGGTGTTCTAATTGCAATTGATTGATGGTTTTTTCAGCGGTAGTCTTCGTTTCTAATAATACTGCATTTCGTTCTTGTAGACTTGACTTTTCCTTTTCAGAGGATACTCTAGTTACAAGCTTTCCTATGTAAGCTCCGATCAATAAAGCGATAATGAATATGATAAAGAAGATGAAATATTGTTCCATTAATTGAATGTGATTAATTGATAACCTTCACTTTGAAATTTTACCAAAGCGGTTAAAGCCGATAAAGCTAGTTTTACATCAGATGATTTATCTTCTAATTCAAATCCGTTTGCCAAAAAAGATTGTCCGCAAACAAATATTTCTACACCTATATTATTAAGTGCAGACATCAATTCAGTATTCGGGTTTTCAGTACCGTACTTCTTTTTATAGGCTGTTGCATTCAATGTGCTTTTTGTGGGAGCACCATGAAGGATAATTACCGTTTTCATATTAGCAGCAGGCACACCATGTTGGGCATGCATATTTAAATACCTGGCTACTGTATTGAGTAAAGGGTTTATTTGACCTTCTTTTTTTGACGGGTCTGTATATACATCAAAAATAACCTTGTAAACTTTGTCTTTATCTAAGAGTAAATCAGGGCTTTCTATCTGAAAAACTTGTCCGAAGTCTTCAAGTATAGGTCCCATTTTAGTTTCCGTTTCTTGAGCGTTCATAGATGTGAAGCTCATTAAAATGAGTAGTGCTATTATTCTTTTCATTGTATAAAAATTAGAGAATAATATTACGAAATATATGGTAGAAAATAATGATATTTTAGGTTAAATTTGTTAGATGAATAATGTAATAGCATTAGTTTATAAAATTTCCGAAAATAACCTTTATATTGAAGTTATACAGCAACTTCAGAAAGATTTTGGATTAAGTGGGCTAGCCATTGAGTTAAATGAATTTATAATGCCAGAAGATTTAATCAAAGTCGTTTATCAGCAAATTTATCACCTTTTAGTAAATAATTTTGATGGCTATCTACAGTTGTTGTATCGTATAGATGTTGCAGAACAAAAAATTGGTACTCAGGGCGATGCTATTGAACTGGTAGCTCAAAAATCGACATACTATATATTACAAAGAGAATATCAAAAAGTAAAATTACGAGAGAAATACAGTTAATTATTATTTTTAAGGCTTTCAGCTTTCATTTCACGACGAATCTGCTTTATGGTAAGTGTGCTACCATCTTCACTCCATCCTGGAGGTCCGAAAATGTACATAAACTTAGCTTTAAATGTTTTTGTATTTTTTACATCTTTCCAAATATCACCATATTCATGGGTAAGGATAACTAACGGATTGTATGACTCTGGCGGATGCGTAACTCCATATTCTATTTCAATAGTGTCATCGTATTTTTTCCAAGTACCAAACATTCTATCAAAAAGATTCAAATAACCACCATGATTTTTGTCCATGTATTCAATATTTTTTGAATGGTGGACTTGATGCTGTCTATGTGTATTGATAAAGTTTTCGAAAAAACCTAGATTTGGTACATATTTGGTATGTAATTGAAATTGCCATAAAGCTTCTATTCCCATACAGACTACTAACATCTCATAATGAAAACCTAGAGCAGGAATCCACATGTAAAAAAATGGTTTATATAATACAGTAAACCATCCATTTCTAATAGCCGTCCCTAAATTGTAATTATCAGAAGAATGATGTACAACATGAGCTGCCCAAAAAACACGAATTTCATGATTGGCTCTATGAAACCAGTAATAAGAAAAATCATCTAACACTTGACAAATCAACCAAATATACCAAGCCCAACCGAAAGATTCATAGCCTAGAATATTCATGCGAACTCCATCAACTAACGGATTGAAAAGCTCATAACTAAATTTAAAAAGAACAACGGCAAAAACAATTTTCACTAACGGAGCAATAATTGCAGAACCGATGCCCATAGCACCACTAGCAAATAAATCTTTCCACACATATAAATCCTTATTATCATGAGTTTTGCTGTATGCCAATTCTAATAAAATAAATGCTATAAATGCGGGCCCTCCATAAACCAACGGGTTGGTTAAATCCATATTTTTAAAAATTTTGGTGAAGATACAGAATAATACGCATCTGTGATTTAG
>CAYRZY010000205.1:0-5675 GCA_964428855.1 uncultured Flavobacteriaceae bacterium | reverse complement strand
CACAAGGTTCTAATGTAAACCCTGATTCATCGAAGTAGCACAAGTCTATTTCACGGCTTTTATGTTGGCAAATCAATTCTTCTAGCACTGCTTTTGAAGCATCAAAGTCTTCTTGATTACGTTTTTTTCGTAATGATTTTCTCACTCGTTTCCATACAAGACCTGCTTGCTTACAGATAAGCTTCAGCGTATCAATACTGAGAGCAACCCCCAACTCTATTTCTATGTCTGAAATCACCGTTTTTAATGATCTCGGTGATTTTTCAACCTTTTTTACGACGTGAGCCTTTTTCTGATCACTTAGGAGTGATCGGCGACCGCGACCAGGATCATCAACTAATCCGCATATCCCCTGTTCTTCCCATTTAGAAAACCAGGTTGAAACTGTTTGCCTGCACACATTATAGGTAGAGCAAATCATTGGGACAGACATGCCTTGATTGCTTAGCAAAAGGCTATGCCCACGTCTTCGACTTAAATGAAGTGGGTGTCTTTTATGCATTTCGCTTAGGGTGATAATCTCTTCAGTAGTCAATGGTTGTATATAAATCACTTGAAATTAGGCTGACAAATAATTGTTTATTATATGCCTTTTCGTTAAATTAATTTTACATGGGTACTTATATCGTTACTCATATATTGTTTTAGAACTTTTGTATCCGTGCATAGTTGATACAAACTAATACCTTTTGATAATAGAAGGTATTGTTCTATGCTAAACAATGCATCATCATTTCCACCTCGTTCATTAAAAGAACGGTAAAGAGATTTCTCTGGTTCTTTTCCTGTTACTGATGGAAACTCTTCCTCCAATGTAGTATGAATAATAAAAGATGGAATATTCGCTAAAAGTGAATGAGCCTTAATCCAAAGATCATCTGCTTTGGCAGCATATTGGATTGCAGCATTAATATTTCTCACATTAGGGTGAAGGTGAAGGGGTGAATATAGAATACCATCTTTACCTGTAGCTACATTTAATAAGGAAGGGTTTTCAGTAATGTTTTTTGACCATTTTTTATAAGATATAGGCTGTTGATTTTTAAACACCATTGAACGACCTCTAAAACCGACAATACATTGATGTTTTTGATAATAATTATATAGTTTTTGTAGCCACCAGCTAGGGTAATAAGTGTCATCATCAGCTGTAACGATTAAAGTATTAACAAAATCAGCATGTGCTTTTTTGTAAACCTCATTCAAAACTGGAATCAATTTGCGGTAAGGCCCCGTATTTTCTTCGTAATCAATAAAAAATCGATCATTATTATTTTTCGAAAGTAAAAGTAACTCCCTCGTCAACTCTGAACAACCATCATCAAGAAGGTAAGCTTCTTTTGATAAATTGAGTCGAATCACAAAAGTACCTGATTGAAAATCCTGAGCTAATAAAGACTCAATTACCAAATGAATATGCCTTAACCTTGAACTAATTGTTGTAAGCGATACTATTATTGTACTTTTTTGTTCAGAAAATAAAGGTAATGCTTTGATATTGTCATCCATCATTTAAGATTCCTTGGTATCCATGGCTGCATATCAAAAGTGTCCTTAATAGTTTTTGGAGTATGATTCATCATATAGCGTAGAGCATTTATAGCGCTGTTAAAGAAATATTCTTTTTCTGATGAAACGGTCCCCAACCCACCTCGCATAAGAACCAATGGCTGATGAATTGTTTTTATTGTATTCTTAGAATAGTATCGTCTCATTCTATTACGAAATTCAACATCACCTCTTGATCGGGTAGGAAGAAACCCACCAATTTCTTCAAATACTTGTCTTTTCCAGACAAAGGACACAGGCGCATCACCTACGACTTGACCCACTTTATCTCCATCGACCATTATTCGGGAGTTTTCTGAAATTCTTAGATGGCAAGCATGCGTAGCCATGAACTCTGAGTCAAGTAACAATGGTTGTACTTGGTGATATAACCGTTCTGGGTGAGAAATATCATCATCATCTTGAATGGCGATAAATTCTCCTTTAGCTTGCAAAATAGCATTATTACGTGATTTATATTGTCCAATATTCTTTTTATTTCGATGATAAAAAATTGATCTATTGGAGTTTTTTTGTAATTTTTGAACAATCTTCTTTAGACTTGTCGCCTTTACCTTTGGTGTAAAATCATCAATTATAATTATTTCAAGATTTTGGTAACTCTGATAAATAATTGATTCTAGCGAAAGCTTAAACAAATCTAACATTGGATCGAAAGTTGTAATAATGACAGAAATAAGAGGAGGTATTGTTAAAGAATTATCTTGAGAAGTCCTTTTATTAAAATGATCCAATGAATAAATTCTGCCCCATTCGTTCATATTCATTCTCATATATTCAGTCACATTCTGACATTGAGAAGGGGAAACTATTTTGTATCTAAAACCCTCTGAATATAGCCCTTTGTTAATACTAATAATAAAAGGAGTATCATAACCAGCAAGAGCTAATAAAGTATCTCTCTGACTTACATTTAATTTGATACGAATATAGTTTGTACTAATCCATTTTAAAAAATACTTATTAAAACAATTTGCATAAAACAAAACTAAACATCTAGCCATCCATACTTCCTGTTCAGGAATATATTGAAGGTTGCTGAGTTCAGTATTAATTCTATCTATAATTTCAGTTGAGCTACTTTCAGAAATTAATAGATTAGATGGCACAATACGACGTAAATCTCTTGCAACTCCAATAAGTGCACTTTTGGGAATCTGAAAAAGCTGGTCTATTAACCTTTGGTGATAGTCTTTAACACTACAGTCTCTATTACGAAGAATAGAATAGATTATTTGAAATGAAATTGAATCATCCGTGTCTGTTAATTGAACAAGTCTGATAAGAAGATGGCTGTGTTTAACTAACCTCATGGCTTTTAAAAAGCTATGTCGCAACCCTCTGCATAGCATAATTATAGGCATGTGCCTAGTAAAAATTTCATCAAATGCTTGATTAAATAGTGGCTGCAAAGGTTCTGAAATATCCTTATCTGATAACTCGAAAATAAGATAAAGAGCTACATCAATGCGTCGACAATGTATTTTTGACTCGCTTGCAGTATTTTGTAAATTTTTAATATTTATCTCAAGAAATTTTTGTAGAATATAAAGTACACTCTGTGGATCTTCAGAAAAATTCAATACCTCAAGCACATGATTTATTGACTGACGCATTAATTTACTAGATTGGCAAATATGACTTAGCAAATCAGTTAAAGTATTTTCAACATGACTTAAATAAAAACCAGACTGGTTAACTGCTAGCTTAGAGCATAATATCTTAAGTGATGGTATTGCATGCTCAGCTTTTTTTGACCTCTTTTTATCCACCAGGTGATTAATGATTGATGCAATTTTTTCCTGTTCTAAAAACTGTCCTTTATTAAAATAGATTGATAATATTGAATTTTCAGCATCTAAATCTAATATTTTCCAGACTACATTCGATAAATCTTCTTTATCAATAAGCATGTATTTACTTAATCTTATTAATGTCAACAATTCATTTACTTGAATTTGATCAGGATTAGGAATGTTTTTTGCAGTTGTAAAGCATACATGTAAGCCAATAGATCCAGCTAGCTTCTGTTTTAAAAATAACTGCATACTTAATTCATTTAAATAAGTAGCGTTAAAATATTTACCTATAAAAAAAATAGGAATATTAGACTCAAAATTATGACTACGTATTTTCATATATTAAAAACTAAATAAGAGAAATAAATTGTCAGGTCTTAGAACAAGATATGTTAGATACTTTAGGCAGTCGTAACCGCGTGAAGTATAATACTTGTAAATCATCAATAAAATTCATTTAGATCCTGCTGTTTTGTTTTCTAACCTTTAGGTTTCCTTTTGCTGTACCATTTTGCATCTATAGCAAGGAGCGTGTATGAATTTATTCCATACCCGTTTTTAAGCGACTATCTTTTACAATATTATTCCTTAATTGAAGCAGCGCATCATTAGCCATATAAATAGACACTTCATCTACAGAGGCTTCAATATGGATTCGTAAATTTTCAAACGGCCAAGTGTTTGATGGCTGGTCTAGTAATTCATCTCTATAGGTCAACAACCAATGTCCCGGTGCTGAACCCAAATACCTAGCTATAACTTGCATGCTTTCTGTTGCTACAGTACGCCTCATTTTATGTGTAATACAGTCTTCATGTAACCTTGATTGAGCTTGTCCCTCATCAATAAAACCTACCCGACCTGAGAATTGGGTAAAAATTCGGAACCAATAGTCAAAATCAAATGCTGTTTTTAACGATTCATCTAAATTACCTAGTAATAAGAATACTGTACGTTTAAAAAAGACGGTAGGTTGACAGATAAAGCAACCATTAGAAAATTGTTTTAATGCTACATTGGGTGGTAATGTCGGATAATGGCCTAGTGTTTTTCCATTAATATCAATATGTTCTCCATGCCCATAAACCATCACTTTATTACTATCTTGTAATACGCTAACTGCTCGTTTTATAGCATTTTGCTTATATAGGTCATCTGAATTTAACCAGCCAATAAGACTCCCTTTAATCTGAGACAAAGCTTTATTAATTGCACTTGCGGGTCCGTTGTCTTTTCCAGAAAACCATCTTAATCGAGAATCTAATGCCTGTTTTTTCTGTAAAATGCTCAAAGTTCTATCAGTTGATAGACCATCCGCAACTATAAGCTCTATCCTAGTATAGGATTGGTTTAAAACGCTATCAATTGCTTGTTCTATAAAATCTGCCTGATTTAAAGATGGCATAACAATAGAAACAAGAGGTTGCGAGCCCACCATAAACCTAATGTTTTTGTAATTCAAACACACTATCAAGGGTAGTCTTAATCTCCTCTATAACATGATAATAATTAGACCAGCGACTACTTTCCTCATTTGTATTGTTTTCCAGTGATTTAAACCATTGGGGTAATTGTTCAAACAGCGCATGTAAAAAAGCTATATCTTCAGGGTAAAAGTTCGAATGAGTCATTTCATTTTCAAGCAAATCAGTATTAATAGCCCAGTAAGCACCAAATTTATCGGCTGTTTGTGGTGGCCAAGTTTTTAAGGGCAAGAAACTATTAGTTTGTTGAGGAAGTTTTATTGTTGCTAGAGTTGTTTGATCATAGATAGTGGAGGGTTGAATAATTATAAAATGATAATTAGGCCAAATTTGCTTTTGAAATTGTAAATTTATCAGATTAACTCCTAAACCATCAGCTTCTTGCTTTATTTGGATAAGCTGTGCTGTTATAGGAAAGTTATTCTTAATTATCTGGTCAATCGGCGCAATAATACCATTTGACTGGGTTAAATGTTCCAGGTCTTGGTATTTTAAAAAGTAAAGTTCAAGTTCTTCCTGAACCTGATGCATTTGCAATAATAATAATTCATTTTCTATTTCAAGTTCTTTATTTTGTTGTTCGTATTGTTCTATTTTACTGTGGTCTACCTTTAAATTTCTATAATCCTGCCAAGCGGTAATTAATTGTTTTTTATCATTACTCTTAATAACTGATTTACTTTTTTTTTGCTTACAAAATGGTGTGGCAGATACTTCTAACTCATGAAATAGTGGGTCAATTTCAGTATAGTATTTGGTAGTATGGTAGAAGAGTAGCTGTTCAATGCTTTGCATTTTATTCGCTGAAGCATCACTCTGAAAT
>CAYRZY010000204.1:0-5719 GCA_964428855.1 uncultured Flavobacteriaceae bacterium | reverse complement strand
CTATGCAATGACCTCCAACCAAACCTGGTCTAAATGGTAAAAAATTCCATTTTGTGCCTGCAGCTTCCAGTACATCATTGGTGTCAATATCCATCAAACGAAAAATCTTAGCCAATTCATTCACAAAAGCAATATTAATATCTCTTTGAGAATTTTCAATTACTTTAGCAGCTTCTGCCACTTTAATAGAAGGTGCTAAATGTGTACCAGCCACAATTATTGATCTGTAAACTTCGTCAACATATTGAGCAATTTCTGGTGTAGAACCTGAAGTTATTTTTAAAATTTTTGTTACTGTATGCTCTTTATCTCCTGGATTAATTCTTTCTGGAGAGTATCCTGCGAAAAAATCTTTATTGAAAATCAAACCTGAAACTTTCTCTAAGATAGGGATACATTCATCTTCTGTAGCCCCAGGAAAAACAGTTGACTCATAAACAACCACATCATCTTTAGCCAATACATTTCCAACAGTTTCACTTGCTTTATATAATGGTGTTAAATCTGGTCTATTACTCTTATCAACTGGAGTTGGTACCGTAACTACATAAAAATTAGCAGATTCAATATCACTAAGATTGTCAGTCAACCAAAGCCCTGTTGATTTATTTTTCAAATCATTTAATGACCTTACATTTACACTTTCTAAGTCTTCAGAAGAAGTCTCTAAGGTAAAATCATCATTACTTCTTAATTCATTGATACGTTTTGTGTTGATATCAAAACCAACAACTTGGTATTTCTTTGCAAATTCAACGGCTAGTGGCAAACCAACATAACCTAAGCCTATTATAGCAATTTTAGTATCTTTCATATTAATATACAATTTATTTTTATTTACTTTACTTTCAATTCTCACAGCGTAGAATAAAAAAACTAACGAATAAAAAGCCTAAAAATTATTTTTGAAACAATCTTTTTATCCATGATTGTTTTTTCTCATTGGCATGATACCCATTATTATACTTACCATAACCTCCATAGCCATAGCCGTAGCCGTAGCCGTAGCCGTAACCGTAGCCATAAGTGTCTTTTGCTTTAAAATCATTTAATACATAACTGATATTCTTAACTTCATCATTCACATATTTATCATCAATCATCTTAGGCATGCCCCGTTGAGTGTAGTTTTGTCTTACGATATACATAATAGCGTCAGAATATTTAAACAACTCTATCGCATCAGCCACCAAGCCTACAGGAGGCGTATCTATAATAATATAATCATAATTTTCTTTAAGAAATGTCATCATCTCTCCCATCTGATCACTCAATAACAACTCTGAAGGGTTTGGTGCTACTGGACCTGAAGTAATGATATCTAAATTTGGTATTTTGGTGGGTTGAATAACCTCATTCAATTCTTTTTGCCCTATTAAGTAGTTAACGACTCCAACTTCATTACCTACTTTAAAATCTATATGCAACTTAGGTTTTCTTAAATCCAGTCCCAATAAAATAGTTTTCTTATCACTCATTGCAAAAACAGAAGCCATATTAATAGAACATAAGGTTTTGCCTTCACCACTTACAGAAGAGGTAATTACCACTGTTTTAGACTGACTTCCTTTTTTAAATAAAAACTGAATGTTTGATCGTAAAGCTCTGAATGATTCTGCCATAGTTGATTTTGGCTTGTCAAAAACAGCCAAATAACTATCAATATTTCCGCTACCTATTACACCCAATACAGGAATTTTATAGGTTTTTTCAAGTTCTTCAACCGTTAACACTTTATTACTTAAGGCTTCTTTAAATAAAATAAACGCAAAAGGCAAGCCTAAACCCAATATTGCTCCTATCAAGTAATTAAATAATATATTTGGGCTGATTGGAGCTTGCCCAACATCTTTTGCTTTATCTAACACATTTAAATCAGACACATTAGCAGCAATAGCTGTACCTGCCTCATATTGTTTTTGCTTTAGATACTCATAGTTTGCTGCTGTTATATTATAATTTCGCTGAAACTTCACCAAACCCTGCTCTTTTTTTGGCAAAACACTTAATCTCGAATTGTAAGTCCCTAGTCTGCTTTTTACATTTGCCAAGCTAACCGTTGTAGCACTTTTTAAATTTTTTAAATTTTCTAGCACTACATTTCTTGTAATCCCAATTTTATTATTTATTAATTTTAAAGGAGGGTAGTCTGACTTCACTGTCTTCTCTAATTCTTTTCTTTGCTTTGACAACTCAACCAATTCTATCATATTCTGTGAAAGGTTAGGGTCTTCTAAAGTAATATTAACTGGCACAGGAATATCATCATTAACAGCACTATTAGAAGAAATATAATTTTGAAGATTGCTATAATACATCAATCTTTCTTTTATTTCTTGCTGCTGCTTATCTAATTCTGTCGCTCCATCTAATAAAGATTGCCCTTCTAAACTTAAATCATAAACTCTATTTTTTCTTTTGTAATCTCCAAGATTTTTTTCAATATTTTTTAAATTTGTTTCTGCCAATTCAAAAACATCATCAATATAATTTTTTGTTTTTATTGCATATCTAATTTTTTGTGTTTTTTGATCTCTATCTAAAACCTCCATAGAAGTATTGATATAATCTTCTATCTTCTTTTTATTAGATCCTGTTAACACCAATTCAATGATTGATGTCCCTTTTTTCTTTGTACCAACTTGAATATTCTTATATTGATTTACCGTAGCATTAAAACCTTTAAATAAGATATAATAGGTTGAATTTGAAAAATTAGAACCTGTTCTCTTAGGTTTAATTAAAAATTCACAAAAAGGAGTTTTTACTAAACCACTGACTGGGTATTTTTTAGAAAAAGAAGGTTTTTTTGGTACATAATTCTCTTTTATACTCTTTGTGTAATTCATTAGGTTATACTCATCTTTCTCAAATTCAGCAGATACCATCACTTGATTATTCTCTAAAAATTCAAGTTTTATATAATTATTTAATAACTGATAACTGTTCGAATCTAGTACAATCGAAAAAGGCACTTTACCATAAACATCTTCCTTTCTAAAATCTCCCTCTTGTAAATAATTAATATAATACTGTAGCTTATTGACTACTTTTTCATTATGCGTTCTAGATTTTAATACGGTAATAATAGTTTCTACTTTATCACTTGGTCCTCCCCAATTGAAAGCTATATTGGTATTTGAAGTAAATAAAGGGTTTTGCTCTTCTTTAAAAGTAAAGACACTATCCAATTTATAAATACGTTGCTTTCGCTTGTTCACATACGCAGCAATCAATAACCCTAAAATCAACATTGCTAAAAATAATTTCCAATGCGAAAGCACCTTGAAAACATATTCTTTTATGTCAAACGATTTTAAATCGTCAATATCAAACTTATCTAATGGTTTCATATTTAAGAATTATAAATTTTTAACTAATAGAACAGTTGTGGTAATTAATGACAGTACTGATATTAGAGTGGTGAATGTCTGAGCACCTGTAGTACCAGTACCCCATGATTTTTGCTTTAAGGGTTGTACATAAATAATATCATTAGATTGTATATAAAATGCATCAGATTCAAATGTCTTTACATCAGTTAAATCTAATATAATTTTTTTTGTGCCGTCAAGATGTTTTCTCATAATAGTCACTCTTTTTCTATTTCCTGTTATCACAATATCACCTGCATTGGCAATAGCCTCAACAATATTTACTTGATTTTGAAATAAGACCAAAGTCCCTGGGTTTTTAACTTCACCCAACACCGTAAACCGAATCCCCGCCAGCTTCACTGTAATAAAAACATCTTCAGTATCCTTAAAGAATTTACCCAATCCGACTTCAATCTTTTCTCGTACTTCTTTTTCAGTATAGCCCAATACATTTATCTCTCCTATATAAGGTATTCTAATCTCTCCTTGCCTATCAATAGTATACGAATTAAAGTAAAAACTCCCTTCATTTACCTGACCATTAGATTGAGTGTTTTGCTGAACAGACTGATTAAACAAGGCCACTAACTCTTCATTATTTGCTTTTATTCTAATGTCTAAAATATCATTTACCTGCAATTTATAAGGTTCATTTAATATTTTATATACCGTTTTTTTTGAGGAAGGTTGCCCTTGAAAGTAAATGAGTTCTTTATTAGGAATACAAGAAGTAAGTAATATCCCTAAAGAGAATAGAATTAATATTTTACGTGCCATTTCAATTTTTTACTAAGTTGCAAATATAATTTTAAATTATTTATTATCCTTAATTATTTCTCCCTATTTTCGAGCGGTAAATAACATACATGCAATACCTACTAAAGTCATATCTATTTTTTATTTTTAAATCTAAAAACAGGCATGGAATTCACTCCCCTTTTGTTTATCAGTTAGCTACTCATTGCTTTTATAATAAGACTAAAAAAGAATGGTATGAAATACTACTGAACTATAGAAAATCATTATTAAAGACTACTACTATTATCACCATTGAAGACTTCGGTGCTGGTTCAAAATTATTACAATCTAATCAACGTAAAGTTTCACATATTGCTAAGAATGCTGGTATTACTAACAAAAGAGCTCAGTTGCTTGGAAGGCTTTCTAACTATTTAGAAGCTAAAAACATTCTAGAAATCGGAACTTCTGTTGGTTTGGCTACCGCAAGCCTACGTCTTGCAAATCCAACTAGCACTATTATTAGCTTAGAAGGGTGTAAAAACACCGCTACTATCGCCAAGGAAAATTTTGAAAAATTTGATTTAAGAAATATTAAAATTATTGTCGGAAATTTCAATAAAACGTTACCTCAGGTTCTTACTAACACCACTTTTGATCTTGTTTTTTTTGATGGAAATCATCAAAAACAACCAACTATTGATTATTTTGAACAATGCTTACATCATATCAACAATAATTCTGTCTTTATTTTTGATGATGTTTATTGGAGTAAAGGAATGCAAGAAGCTTGGCAATACATCAAAAATCACCCAAAAGTTACCGTAAGTATTGATACTTTTTATTGGGGAATTGTATTTTTTCGTAAAGAACAAGAAAAAGAACATTTTGTGATTCGAGTGTGAATTTTACTTTTTCTAATAACCTGCCTCAACCTCTCCGTCATCTCTCAAAAAAGAGATGCCACCTCTCCTTAACTAAGGAGAGGAATTCACTTCTGTTAAACATTTAGTTGTTATTTCCTCACCCGAAACTGCAAAAAGACAGTTCCGACCTCTCCTAAGGAGAGGTGAATCGGAAACCCCGTGGCAGAGTTTAATGGAATTCTTTTCGATTAAACTGAAGTTTTCTTCAATTTAATAATACCGTTCAAAACCACCGTAATTAAAATCAATAAAGCTCCATAATAAAAATTTGTAGTCATTATTTCCTTTTGTTTAAAAATAATAATTGCTAATATAATCCCGTAAATAGGTTCTAAATTAATGGTAAGCATCATCGTAAAAGGACTAACACTTTTCAACACATCAGTTGAAGCTACAAATGCATACGCTGTACATACTGAAGCTAAAATCATTAAATACAACCAATCGGTTTTTGAGAGTATAAAAAAATCTAAAGAAATTACTCCCTGAAATAACAATATAACACCTATGAATAAAGAAGCAAATAGTAATTCATAAAAAGAAATGACAGTTGCTTTATGAGTTTTAATTAAACTGGCATTTAGAATTGAAAAACTGGCAGATAAAAATGATGAAAATAATGCAACACCTATCCCAATAACATAACTACTTTCAGCTTGAAATATAATAATTAAACCT
>CAYRZY010000203.1:0-5731 GCA_964428855.1 uncultured Flavobacteriaceae bacterium | reverse complement strand
GAAGAACAAGAATTGTTATTTTACCTAAATTAGATCAATTCTTTGATATTTTAGAGCAAAAACCAGAAGGTGCTGCCTCAAAAGGAATAGAAGAAGGTAAATAAAAAAGCCTAAAACATTAAATTTTAAAAAGCTCAACAATTATAATTGTTGAGCTTTTTTAGTTTAATAATTTATGCATCGTATCCTTATAGCTTTTATATTTATAAACATTGTGATGTGTGCCATCCTTCAAAACTATAAAATTAATACTTTTACTAGTAGATTCAACTAATTTATAGCTTGACTTTATTGGAACCATCTTGTCTTTGTCTCCATGAAAAATAGTAATAGGACAAGTGACGTCATTTATAAAACTATTGGTCTCAAACTTAAACTTTAACAACCATTGAAAAGGTATTAATGGGAATTTATGCTTTGCTAAATGCTCTAAATTATAAAAAGGAGCTTCTAAAATTAACTGCTTAGGATTATTTTCTTTAGCAACTTTTACTGCAAAAGTACAACCTAGTGATCGCCCATAAATTGAGATGTTATCTTCTTTATAAAATTGTTTTACATAATTATATGCTAGCTGGGCATCTTCATACATTTTTTGTTCAGTTCTTTTATCTGAATTTTTTCCGTAACCTCTATAATCAATTACAAAGACATCATAATTATAGTTAGTAAAAGGAGCTACTATTTTTCCCCAACGTTCTAAATTCCCTTTATTGCCATGAAAATACAGTAGAATTCCTTTGGAGTTTTCTACTTTAAAATGCAGCCCATTAATTATTGAATTATCATTTGTTTTTAAATGTATTTCTTCAAATTTTGTAGAAAAAGAATACGAAAAATTTTTAGCTAACCTTTCTGGTCTAAATATTATATTTTCTTGAAAAAAATAGAGTCCTATAACTACAAGTATATAGAAAATTACACCAATAAAAATCATTTTTTTAAGCATTGCTTTTCTTTTTTAGTTTGCTTCTCATAAAATCGATACTTGTATGCTCTCTATCAACAGCTACTATTTCTTTTGAATGTAATATTTCTTTTAAAACTCTATGATATCCTTCAAAGTTGTGTAAATTTTTATGTCCTCCACCAATAATGGGATACAATCTCGTCAACTTAGGATTGATTTTAGAAAGTCTCACCCCAGATTTCATCGGAATCACTTTATCGTTAGTACCATGAATAATTTTAATGGGACATTTTACATATTTCATCCATTTATATGTAGGCATTGAATATCTCATCACCAATCGTAAAGGAATAAAAGGTAAATATCGCTTAACATTGTTAGACATACTATAATACGGACAGGCTAAAATCAGCATTCTAGGATTATTCATTGAAGCAACTTTAGTTGCCAAGCCTGTACCTAAAGAACGTCCGTAAACTATAATATATTTTTCATCTACATTTTCTTTTATTTTATTGTAAATAGCAAGAGCATCATCTTTCATCCCCTGTTGATTCCGTTTGCCAGTACTTTTACCAAAACCCCTATAATCCATCATAATCACATCCCAATTATGTAAGGTAAAGTCAACCGCAAATTTGCCCCATCCTTTAATACTTCTTGAATTTCCTTTTAAATAGAATACAACTCCTTTTGGATTTTTGGTTTTGAAATGCAAACCGTTAATAAGCACCTTATCTGATAACTGTACATTATATTCTTCTACAACTTGATTTTTATATTGAAAAATAAAATCTTTTGGCAATTTTTCTGGATGAAAAATAAATCGTTCTTGAAAAAAGTATAGAAATATACTAATTGCAATAATGCTAAGTACAAAAATTGATATGATTAAGGGCCAGTTCATATAAGAATGCTAAATATACAAAACTAAAACTAAGTCTTCAGTAATTTTTTGAGACAAAACCGTCTTCAACAAAATTGGTATGCTTATTGATGTTAACATAATCAACATAAATTTAACAATGAAGATATGTCAAGTAGATAAAATTAGTTTAACATTTAAAACGTAAACATTATGAATTTTTCAAAAGAAAACCAAAAACATCAACACCCAACCGAGAAATTCTTTAAAAGCCCTGCCCTATTTATGCAGTTAGGTTTAGTATTAGCTTTACTTATTGTCTATTTAATACTAGAGGTTACAACTGTCAAAACAGTTGCCACAATAAAAATAGGTGAGCCAGATGAAGTTGAAAATTATGTGTTTTCTGCCCCACCTGAAATTATTATCGAAAGAGAACAATCAAATGACAAACAAAAAATCATAAAGAAAGTACCTTTAATAGCCATAGATATTATCCCTGACGATATTAATCCCGAAACAATTTTAGATTTACCAAAGATTAACACAAGCGAACCAAAACCGACCATTGGCAGTATAATTGAAGCTCCAGGTGATGGAGGTGAAGAACCCAAACCAATTGACTTCTTTATATTAGAAGAAGCACCTATATTTCCTGGTTGTGAAGGCTTAAAAGGAAAAGCATCTAAAAAATGTTTTACAAAGCAGATGGCTAAATTTGTAAATAGAAAATTCGACACTAGTATTGCTGAAGAATTAAACTTAACTGGTAAGCAACGCATATTCGCATTATTTACCATTGATAAAAATGGACTGGTAAAAGATATAAAAATTAAAGCACCTCATAAAAGATTAGAAAAAGAAGCTTTAAGAATCATACAAAAACTACCTGAAATGACTCCTGGTAAACAGCGTACAAGACCCGTATCAGTAAAATACACACTTCCAATTACATTTGAAGTGTATTAAAAAATCAAGAAAAAATAAATCCTGCTTCTCAGCAGGATTTATTTTGTCATAAAAACACTATTTTTGCACGTATAAAATTTTTACACGTGAATATCAATCAACATTTAGACTCTACATATCTAAAAACACCTAGTCAAGCAACTATTTCTGAAAAAGAAACTAAGCAAAATGTAATTGCTCTTATTGAAGAAGCTATTGCTGAGAATTTTATTTTAGTCATGATACGACCAAACTATATCTCTTTAGCAAAAGAAATTATTGAAAAAGAAAATAGCAATGTACTTATAGGTACAGTTGTCGGATTTCATGAAGGCACAAATAGCATTGAAGAAAAACTAACAGAAGCTAAAAAAGCAATTGATGATGGTGCTGATGAGCTCGATTTTGTGATAAACTATACGGCATTTTTAGAAGGTAAAATTAACCTTATAAAAAGCGAAGTCTATAAAGGAACAACATTAGCTTTAGATCATGATAAAGTTGTAAAATGGATTATTGAAATCGCAGCTTTAACCAACAACGAAATTATTGCCATTACACAAATCATAAAAGAAGTAATTCTTAATAATTTTGGTGAAGAAAATGCAGATAAGGTATTTGTAAAATCATCAACAGGCTTTTACAAAACAAAAGATAATAAACCTAACGGAGCAACGTTTGAAGCTATGCAATTGATACTAGACAATGCCAAGCCTTTACAGGTAAAAGCTGCTGGTGGTGTAAAGAACTATCAAGATGCTGAAAAAATGATCAATTTAGGTGTGACAAGAATTGGCACTTCTTCTGCAAAAACTATTGCAGATGGAGGCGAAACCAAAGGCAGTTATTAAACATTTTATAATATAATTAAGTAAATGAAAGAGTCAAATTATTTTGCACACGAAACTGCTGTAGTAGACAACAATTGCACTATTGGTAAAGGAACAAAGATTTGGCATTTTAGCCATATCATGTCTAACTGTACTATTGGAGAAGCATGTAGTTTCGGACAAAATGTAGTGGTGTCGCCAGACGTAGTTTTAGGTAAGAATGTGAAAGTACAAAACAATGTATCTATCTATACAGGAGTTATTTGTGAAGATGATGTTTTTTTAGGACCATCTATGGTTTTTACAAACGTAATCAATCCTAGAAGTGCCATTACAAGACGTGATGAATACAAAGAGACTTTGATAAAAAAAGGAGCAAGTATTGGTGCTAATGCAACTATCATTTGTGGCAATAGTATCGGAGAATACGCTTTGGTAGGTGCCGGAAGTGTGGTTACCAAAGAAATTCCTGATTTCGCTTTAGTTGTTGGTAATCCGTCAAAACAGATAGGATGGGTAAGTGAATACGGACATAGATTGCACTTTGACCAAAACGGATTGGCTACTTGCCATGAAAGTAAAGATGAATATCAATTAAAAAACAATTGCGTAACAAAAATAAGCTCTTAACTTCTAAAGCAAAAGGTTCAAAATTAATACCTTTGCCAAAATTAATGCAAAACATCATTGAATGAATAAGCTGATTATAGTTGTCTTTTTTATATTTTTATCGAACTTTAGTAATGCTCAAGAAGATATTTATCCAATTTATAAAGATTGTGACGCTTCAAGCAACAATACTTTAGCTTCTTGTTTTAATAAAAACCTTACCAAAGATGTTTTAGAGGCTTTCAAGACTCCTAAAAAAGTGAAAAGTGAAAAATATAAAGGCACCATGCACGTTGTTTTTGTAGTTACTAAAACTGGTGATTTTGAAATTTTATACATCCGTTCTACTTATAAAGAGTTAGAGAGTGAAGCTAGAAGGGTTTTTGCTAAATTACCCAAAGCAAAACCTGCAACTTACAATGGCAGACCGATAGAAATGAGGTTTGGTTTACCTATTAATATCCCAATAGGCTCTCAAGCCGCTCCGAAAACTGTTCAAAAACAAGCAACAGAAGAAAATAGTGTGATAAGTGTAAACCCACCATCACCTCCTACAATTGCGAATACACAACAAAAAGATATTCAGAAGGTTGTGGTTAGCAGTCACTTTCCTGAACATCAAAGTGAATTAAATATTCCGTTTACACATCAAACTTATGACGATTTAAGTTTTTATTTTGATCAAAACGAAAATACTCATACTGGCTTTAAACCTTTTCTATTTAGTGAAGCTTCAAAACATGTCGATTTAGATGCACAAAAACTTCCTTTATTTAAGGATAAAACCTCTAAATCAGGAAAGAAATTATGGAATGAGCATTTTTTTAAAGTTCAAAAAGATGATTATTGGTTTACTGTCAATCCAGTTTTTGATTTACAAATAGGTAAAGACAATTCTGATGTAAAATACACCTACAATAATACCAGAGCTGTTCAAATACAAGGTGGCTTAGGTAAGAACTTTAATTTTTCTGCTTCCATTTATGAAAGCCAAGGTCGTTTTGCAGAATATGTTAATGATTTTGCAAGAGCCAACCGCCCATCTGGTGCAAGTTCATTTGGCTTGGTACCAGGACGAGGTAAAGCCAAAGATTTTAAAACCAATAGCTTTGACTATCCTGTTGCAGAAGCTTACCTGTCTTATACGCCAAGTAAATTTTTCAACTTCCAATTTGGACATGGTAAAAATTTTATTGGTGATGGTTACCGTTCTATGATGCTGTCAGATGTTGCTACTTCGTATCCTCATTTAAAAATAACCACTAATTTTTGGAAGGTTAAATACACCAATTTATGGATGTGGTTAGAAGATGTTAGACCTGAAGTTAATTTTAACGGGGTAAGTGCTAGAAAATTTGTGGCATTACACCATTTAAGTTGGAATGTTACCAAAAAACTCAATATAAGCTTATTTGAAGCTGCAATTACTAAAAAGGATGACAATAATGGTTTTGATATCAATTATTTCAATCCGATAATATTTTATAGAGCCGTTGAATTCTCCAGAGGATCAGGTGGTGGTAATGCCATTCTTGGTCTAGGCACAAAATACAAACTCTCTAAGAATAT
>CAYRZY010000202.1:0-5783 GCA_964428855.1 uncultured Flavobacteriaceae bacterium | reverse complement strand
GGGTTGTCATGTTGTTCAAATGGCAATTCAATATTTAAACCTACAGAAATTCCGCCACCTCTATGTGCACCTTTATTCCCAGCTTCCATAATTCCAGGACCACCACCTGTAATAACACCATAACCATGTTGTGTTAATTTGTATGAAATATCTTCTGCCAATTTGTAATATTTATCCTCTGGCTTTGTTCTTGCAGACCCATAGACACTTACACAAGGACCTATTTTACTTAATTTTTCATAGCCTTCAACAAACTCAGCCATAATTTTAAAGATAGCCCATGAATCGTTTGTTTTTATTTCATTCCATGTTTTGTTTTGAAGTTTTTCGATAATTTTCCGATTATCATTGAGGTTTATTTCTTTCGACATTTGTTTTTTTTTAATTTTTATTTATCTTGAATTATTAGTTTATTATATTCTTACATACTTTTTTTTATTAAAAATAATTTAAAGTCAATAGTTATTGAGTTATTATGTTAATAGTTTTTTTATTCAGACTAAATAATTAATAACCCATTAACCTATATCATCAGTTCAATATCTTTGCATACTTTTCGTGAAATAGAGAAACAGGCTAAATTAACTCTTTTTTTAAGAATTGAGCAGTATAGCTATTTTTCACTTTAATAATTTCTTCTGGTGTACCAGTACAGAGTACTTCACCGCCGTTTTTTCCGCCTTCTGGTCCAATATCAATAATATAATCAGCCAGTTTAACCACATCTAAATTATGTTCAATAATCAATACTGTATTGCCTTTGTCAGTTAATTTATTTAGGACCTTCATCAACACATTAATATCCTCAAAATGTAGTCCAGTTGTAGGTTCATCTAAAATGTAAAAAGTATTACCCGTATCTTTTTTTGAAAGTTCTGTGGCTAATTTAATTCGCTGAGCCTCACCACCTGATAATGTCGTCGATTGTTGACCTAAAGTAATATAACCCAAACCAACATCTTGTATGGTTTTTAATTTTCGATATATTTTTGGTATATGCTCAAAAAACGGAACACTTTCATCAATAGTCATATTTAAGATATCAGAAATTGATTTTCCCTTATAACGAATTTCTAATGTTTCTCTATCAAAACGTTTCCCTTGACAGGTTTCGCATTCTACATAAACATCAGGTAAAAAATTCATTTCTATAACACGTAATCCACCACCTTCACAAGTTTCGCATCGACCTTCTTTAACATTGAAAGAAAACCGCCCAGGTTTATAGCCTCTTATTTGAGCCTCATGAGTTTTTGCAAATAAATTTCTAATCTCACTAAAAACACCCGTATAGGTTGCAGGATTTGAACGCGGAGTTCTTCCAATAGGAGATTGATTGATATCAATAATTTTATCAATATGCTCTAATCCTTTAATACTAGAGTAGGGCATAGGCGTTTTTGCCGCTCTATAAATATGATGATTTAGTATCGGATAAAGCGTTTCATTAATCAATGTAGATTTTCCGCTACCAGAAACACCAGTAACGCAAATCATTTTTCCTAAAGGAAAAGTTGCCGATATATTTTTAAGATTATTTCCTGTAGCTCCTTTTAAAATTATTTTCTTACCATTTCCTTTTCTTCTTTTGGATGGAGTCTTAATATTTTTTGTCCCATTAATATAATCCGCGGTAAGCGTATGACTATTTATGAGTTCTTTAGGAGTGCCAATACTAATAATTTCACCTCCATGCTTACCAGCTTTTGGGCCAATATCTATAACAAAATCTGCATTTTCAATCATGTCTTTATCATGTTCAACCACTAAAACAGAATTGCCAATATCTCTTAATTTTTGTAAAGATTCTATAAGGCGATGATTGTCTCGTTGGTGCAAACCAATACTTGGTTCGTCTAAAATGTACAATACACCAACAAGTTGAGAGCCTATTTGTGTAGCCAACCGAATACGCTGTGCTTCACCACCAGATAAAGTTTTTGAACTTCTATTTAAAGCCAAATAGTTCAAGCCTACATCTAATAAAAATTGGATTCTAGTTTCAATTTCTTTTAAAATCTCTGAAGCAATTATTTTTTGTCTTTTACTTAATTGAGTTTTGATATTCTTAAACCAATCTGCCAGTTGAATGATATCCATTTCCGATAAATCAGCAATGTTTTTGCCTTGAATTTTAAAGTGTAGCGATTCAATTTTCAAACGTGAACCACTGCAAACAGAACAATTACTTTCATCCATAAAAGAAGATGCCCAACGTTTTATTGATACAGAGTTTGATTCATCAAATTGGTATTTGATAAAATTTGCAATACCTTCAAAGTCAATATTGTAATTTCTAGTAATGCCAGCTTGTTTAGAAACAACTTCAAATTTTTCTTTGCCACCATATAATATGACATCTAAGGCTTCTTTCGGAATCTTATTGATCGGAGATGTCAATTTAAACTGATAACGTTCAGCAATCAATTCAATTTGTTTCATTATCCATTGACTTTTTTGTTCCCCAAGAGGAGCAATACCTCCATTTAAAATGGAAACTTTAGTATTAGGAATTATTTTTTCTAGATTCACTTTAAAGACTGTGCCAAGTCCGTTACACGTATCACAAGCACCTTTCGGAGAATTGAATGAAAATGAATTAGGCTCAGGTTGAGGATAAGAGATTCCACTCGTTGGGCACATCAAACTTCTGCTAAAATATCTAGCTATATTGGTTTCAACATCTAAGACTAAAATAGTATCATCACCATGATACATAGCTGTTTTTATAGATTCTTCTAGCCTTTTTTTAGATTTTTTACTGACAACCAATCTATCAATAACGATTTCAATATCATGCGTTTTATAGCGATCTAGACGCATTCCTTTTTCAATATTAACAACTTCACTATCTGTTCTAACTTTTACAAAACCTTGCTTAGAAATTTGCTCAAACAACTCACGGTAATGTCCTTTTCTAGATTTGACAACAGGAGCAAGAATAATTGCTTTTTTAGAATCAAAATCCTGTAAAATTAATTCAATAATTTGCTCATCAGAATAACTAACCATTTGTTCACCTGTTTCAAAAGAGTAAGCATCTGCTGCTCTTGCGAATAATAACCTTAAAAAATCATAAATTTCAGTAATCGTTCCAACAGTTGACCTCGGGCTTTTATTTGTCGTCTTTTGCTCTATGGCAATAACAGGAGATAAGCCATCAATTTTATCAACATCTGGCCTTTCTAAGCCCCCTAAAAATTGACGAGCATAGGCAGAAAAAGTTTCAATATATCTACGTTGTCCTTCAGCATAAATAGTATCAAAAGCTAAAGAAGATTTACCGCTACCACTCAAACCAGTAATAACTACTAGTTTTTCTCTAGGTATTTTAACATCTATGTTTTTTAGATTGTGTACTCTAGCTCCCTGAACGTCTATATAATTTTCTGGCATCCTTATAATAAAAAATTGCGAAAGGCAAAGATAATTAATTGCAAATAGAATTTGTATAAAATTAAAAACTATAATATTCAGAATACAATAAAAGTATTAAATTGCATCAAAATTAGGTTAAATGAAAGTTATCCATTCTTTACGTCATTTTTTTGAAAGAAGAGGATTTGAAGTGTCATCAAGATTGGCAGACAAATTAGGAATTAGAGTTACAAATGTTAGATTGTTCTTTATCTATATATCGTTTATAACGTTGGGTTTTTGGTTCGGTATTTATTTGACCTTAGCATTTTTGCTGAAATTAAAAGACATGGTCTATACAAAAAGAAGCTCAGTATTTGATTTATAAAAACTATGAATGTATTTCAATCCAAATTATATAAGGCAGTAGTATTACTTTTTTTTGTGATAGTTATTGGTGTTGTAGGATTTATGTCTCTGTCAGATATAACATTTATAGATGCTTTATATATGACTGTTATAACGATGACCACAGTTGGTTTTGGTGAAGTGCATCCGCTAAGCCAAGAAGAAAGATTATTTACAATATTTCTAATTTTAACTAGTGTGGTGATGATGGGTTATGCAGCGTCTGTTGTTACTGAGTATATTGTTAGTGGTGAGTTATTTGAAAAATTAAAATTTAAGAAAGTGCAAAACAAAATCGAGAAATTAAAAAATCATACTATCGTGTGTGGTTATGGAAGAAATGGTAAGCAGGCAGTTTCTAAACTGAAAAAATTCAATAAAAGCATCGTTATTATTGAGAGTGATGATAAACTGATAGAAGAAATAGAAGATGAAAATATACTATATGTTAAAGGAAATGCTACCAAAGATGAAGTGTTAATGAAGGCCTGTCTAAAAAATGCTTCAAGTTTAATAACTACCTTACCTTCTGATGCTGATAACCTTTATGTAGTATTATCAGCAAGACAGTATAATAAAAAATTAACTATTGTAAGTAGAGCTTCTGATGACTCTTCTTATAGTAAATTAAAGATAGCTGGTGCTGATAATGTAATTATGCCAGATAAATTAGGTGGAGACCACATGGCCTCTTTATTGGTTACGCCAGATATTGTTGAATTTGTCGATATGTTATCTGTTGATTCTGAAGACGCTACACATTTAAAAGAGGTTTTTGTTGACGATTTACCTAAAGAATTTTTATCGAAATCTATTAGAGATTTAGACTTACGCAGAAAGACAGGGTGCTCTATTATTGGTTTTAAAACACCCGATTGTCAATATGAAATCAATCCAGACGGCAATACATTGTTAGTGGCAAATTCTAAATTAATTGTTTTAGGTAGTTTAGAGCAAATTCAAAACCTCAATAAGCTGTTTTAATGAAGCAAAAAATTTTGATTACAGGTAGTAACGGATTGCTAGGTCAGAAGCTTGTTAATTTGTTTTCTTTATTGAATGATTTTGAAGTTATTGCCATATCTAGAGGTAATAATAGAAATGATACAGCAAAGAATTACACCTATTATGATATAGATATTACAGATACTGAGAAATTGAATCACTTTCTTGAGGATAAAGTTCTACATTACATTATCAATTGTGCAGCAATGACCAATGTAGATCAATGTGAAGCAGAACAAGAAAAATGCGATTTGATAAATGTTGAAGCAGTTAAGACATTAGTAGCAGCTACAAAAAAGGATAACATCCATTTAATTCATATTTCAACAGATTTTATTTTTGACGGAGAAAATGGCCCTTATAAAGAAGAGGACAAACCCAATCCTATCAATTATTACGGACTCTCAAAATTGAAAGCAGAACAAGCCATCGAGCAAGAGCAAATAGACTATACCATATTAAGAACCATATTAGTATATGGTATCGTTGATAATATGAGTAAAAATAACATTGTTTCATGGGTGAAAAAATCAATTGAAGATAAGCAAGAAATCACTATAGTTGACGATCAATTTAGAATGCCAACTTTGGTAGATGATTTGGCAGAAGCATGCTTGTTGGCGATTAAAAATAAGGCTTATGGAACTTTCAATGTTTCAAGTAGCGAGTTATTAAGTATATATGAAATGACTTTACAAATTGCAGAAGCTTTTAATTTGGATGCTTCCTATATAAAAGCAATCCCAACATCACAACTAAATCAGCCAGCAAAAAGACCTCCAAAAACAGGATTTATTTTAGAAAAATCTAAAAACGGTTTAAAACTCATGTCTTTGCCATTTAGAGAAGGCTTGCAAGTGTTTAAAAATCAGCTATTAAATTAATAGTATTATTTACTTCTCGTTTTGTTAATAACTTTCACACTTTAATATTTGAATTATAGTTAATATAAGAGTATATTTGCACCCCGTAAAAAGCTGGTTTCGGTTGGTTTGATTGTGGTAGTTCTTTAT
>CAYRZY010000201.1:0-5792 GCA_964428855.1 uncultured Flavobacteriaceae bacterium | reverse complement strand
CAATTTCTTGAACGGCAAACGGGTTTACGGTGGTTCTAGCACCAATCCAAAGGATATCAATATCAAACTCTAAGGCTAGTTTTGCATGTTGTGCAGTAGCAATTTCTACGGTAGTCAACATTCCAGTTTCTTCTTTAACCTTGGCAAGCCACGGTAAAGCTTTAGCTCCATTACCTTCAAAATTACCTGGACGGGTTCTAGGTTTCCAAATACCTGCTCTAAAAACAGTAGCATCTGTTTCTTTTAATTGATGTGCAATTTTTAGCACTTGCTCTTCAGTTTCTGCACTACATGGCCCTGCAATTACTAATGGATGTGCTAGTTCCATGTTTTTTAACCACGTTGAAAAATTTGTTGACTCCATAATTGTTTTAAATTTTATAAAATACAGTTTCGTATTTTATTCGTTCACTAATGTTTGTTTATATTATTGATTTTTAGATGGTTATTTATTTAATAATACCATCTAGTATGTTTTTTATTCTATTTGTGTTATGCATTATTTCATAAACTTCTTCCGTTGACTCCTTTTCTATCAGCGTTTTAAAGGTTTTTAGGTTGTTTATATACTCATTTAATGATTTTAATATATTGGGTTTGTTTTGTAGAAAAATGGGTGTCCAAGTTTCAGGATTACTCTTTGCCAATCGTACCGTTGATTCAAATCCACTCCCTGCCATATCAAAAATTCTTTTTTCGTCAGGTTCAATTTCTAATACTGTTTTACCAAGCATAAAAGCACTGATATGTGATAAATGTGATACATAAGCAATATGTTTATCATGTTGTTCTGCTGAATCCATAAAAACATTTCGCATTTTAATGTCTTCAAATAGTGATATTACACGGTTTACCATTTCTTTACTACTCAAATTTTGCTCGCAAATAATATTTACTTTATTGGTAAATAAATTATAAATGGCAGCGTCTGGTCCAGAAAATTCTGTACCTGAAATAGGGTGAACGGCAACAAAATTTTTCCTTTTCGGATGGTCTTCAACGGCCTTACACACTTCATTTTTTGTAGAACCTACATCAAAAACCAAGGTGTTGTCACTAATTAAATCTAACACCTGAATAGTTAATGCTGGAATTATATTTACAGGAACCGCAATAATAACAATATCAACCTCTTTTACAATACTTACTGTCGCTTTTTCGTAAATAATGCCTAAGTCTAGTGCTTTTTGCAAATGCTCAGCATTGTTGTCAATACCGTAAATGGTTGCCCAAGAAATTTTCTTTAGCTCTAATGCTAATGAACCTCCGATAAGTCCTAAGCCGATTACTGCAATTTTTTTCATTTTAATTTAGTTTAGTAATTCTTACCAATACTTCTTGTAATACTTCTTCGGTTACACATAATGAAATTCTGATATATCCCTCACCATTACTACCAAAAATAGTTCCTGGAGCCAAGAAAACATCTGATTTGTACAACAATTCATCAGCAACTTGCTCTGCATTTTTATCTGGTGGTAATTTTGCCCAAACAAATAAACCAGAAGCATCCTTATCAAAAGTACAATTGAGCATTTCTGCTATTTGCCAAGCTATATTTCTACGTTTTTTATAAATTTCGTTCAAGTTTTTAAACCAGCTATCATCTGTTTGTAAAGCTGCAATTGCTCCTTGTTGAATGCCATAAAACATGCCAGAATCCATATTACTTTTTACTTGTAAAACGGTTTTAATTTGCTCAGCAGCACCTAAGAGCATTCCTACTCGCCAACCTGCCATATTAAAGGTTTTACTCAAAGAATTCAACTCTAAAGCAACCTCTTTTGCTCCTTTTATACTTAAAATACTTAATGGTTTTTCATTTAAAATAAAACTATACGGATTATCATTAACCAACAGAATTTTGTGCTTTCTGGCAAATGCAATCAAGTCTTCGAATAGCTTTTTAGTTGCATTTTTACCTGTGGGCATGTGTGGGTAATTGATCCACATCAATTTTACATTAGATACATTGGTTTTTGACAGAGCTTCTAGGTCAGGAAACCAATCGTTTTCATCATTCAAATCGTAATACACAGGCTTTGCCTCTAATAAATTGGTTACCGATGTGTAAGTTGGATACCCAGGATTCGGAATCAAAACTTCATCACCTGCATTTAAAAATGCCATAGAAATGTGCATGATTCCTTCTTTTGACCCCATTAAGGGCAAAATTTCATTTTCAGGGTCTAATGCAACATCAAAATGTCGCAGGTAAAAATTGGTAATCGCATCTCTAAATTCTGGTAAGCCTTGATAACTCTGATAACCATGAATGTGATTTTGTTCAATCGTTGTAACCATAGCTCTACTTACCGAAAGTGGCGGATCTAAATCAGGACTCCCAATACCAATATTGATAATAGGTTTTCCTTCAGCTTTTAGCTGGCGGACTTCTCGTAACTTTCTAGAGAAGTAGTACTCTTGTACCTGTTGTAGTCTATTGGCTTTAGCGATCATTTTTTCGTTTGCTTCGTTGATATTCTCCTAATATTTTCAAATAACTAAGCTTATCTTTTACTTGAGTTATTGCTTCTTTAAAAAGTTGCTCATCATCAAAAATTACATCTGCAAAAAAAGCATAATTCCAAGGTTTATCAATGATTGGCAACGATTGAATTTTAGATAAATTCATATTAAAACTTGCAAATACTGCCAGTACTTCAGACAAACTCCCTGTTTGATGTTTGGTAATAAATTTTATAGATGCTTTATTGATAATTTTAGGCTTTTCTATCTCTCCATTTTTCTTTTTTAGGATAAAAAACCGAGTATAATTCTCTTTTCGAGTCTGTATTTTATTTTCAATGATGGATAAACCATAAATTTCAGCAGCTTTTTTACTTGCAATAGCAGCAATACCTTGTAATTTTTTATCTTGAATTTGTCTAGCAACCTCAGCAGTATCAGTCTCTTCAACCAATTTAATATGAGGATGTAGTCTAAAAAACTTTCTACATTGTAAAAGTGCCATCGGATGCGACCAAACTTCCTTAATATCATTTAATGTTTGTCCTTCCAGCCCCATTAAATGATGGTGGATTGGTAAATGTACTTCTCCGTGTATTTTCAAATCGAACTCATCAATCAATGCATAATTTGGTAAAATAGAGCCTGCCAAAGAATTTTCAATAGCCATCACCGCACCGTCAACAGCATTGCTATTGATCAATTCAGGTATTTCAACAAATGATAAGCATTCTTTCAAAACAATGTCATCGCCAAAGTATTGATTGGCAACAATATGATGAAAGGACCCTAAAACTCCTTGAATTGCTATTTTCTTTTTATCACTCATAAATACTTTTAAGATCCCGCTCTGTAGCGGGATTTGTTCGACTAATTTTTTTTAATTCGATTCTTACAGAATTTTTTAAAAAAGAGTTTCACAAAAAAAAAGTCCCGATTTCTCGAGACTTTATATGTTTTAATTATATTTAAATAATACCTACAAAGCCTCGTTTCTTTTATAAAAATAAAAGAAATAAAAATAAGCTTTCCAAGTGTTTGTTAATTGCATTACTTTGTAATTAGTTGACAAATCTAAACTTTATCCTTTAAAAAACAAATTTTTTTAATGATTAGTGTTGTTTTTTGTTAATAGTATAAAATATACACCTCTTTATTCGTTCTTTTATCAAAAAATAGTAAGATTCTATGAATAATATGAAATTCTATTAATCATTTTAAATCCTACTCTGATAGGTATATAAATCATAATACCTGCCTTTTTTAGCAATCAGTTCATCGTGTTTACCTCGTTCAACAATAGTACCCTGTTCAACAACTAAAATTTGATCAGCTTTTTGGATGGTACTTAACCTGTGAGCAATTACAAAAGTGGTTCTGTTTTGCATCAACACGTTTAAACTTTTCTGTATATACGATTCACTTTCCGTATCTAAATTTGAAGTAGCTTCATCTAAAATAATAATTTTTGGATCAGCTAGTAATGCTCTAGCGATTGATATTCGTTGTCGTTGTCCGCCAGAGAGCTTTACACCTCTTTCTCCAATAACAGTCTCCAATCCTTTCTCAAACCGATCTGTAAATTCATCTACATATGCTCCTTTAACTGCTTCTACTAATTCTTTTTCAGTTGCATTTGGTCTAGGGAATAAAATATTTTCACGAATTGTACCTTCGTATAAAAAATCATCTTGTAATACAACTGCAAGGTTCTTTCTAAAACTGCTTAGATTAACTGTCGATAAATTTATCCCGTCAAGGGTAACTTTACCATCAGTCGGATTCAGAAATGTAGCTGCTAAACCTGCAATGGTTGATTTACCTGAACCTGACGAACCTACTAATGCTGTAACGCTCCCTGAAGGCGATTTAAATGAAATATGATGTAGTACTTCTTTACTTTCTTCATAACTAAATGACACATCATCAAAAACCATATCTCCTTTAATTTTATCTAAGATTACTGTACGAATTGCTGGATCATCTTCTTCTTGCATCTGCATCAATTCTTGTGTTCTATCTAAACCTGCCATAGCTTCGGTCAATTGACTTCCTATATTACTCATTTGAACTATGGGTGCAACCATAAACCCTAACAATAAAGTAAACTGAATAAAATCACCAAGTGTCATCAACTCATCCATAATATAATAGCCTCCTAAGCCCATAATTCCTGCGGAAGCCAACCCTATTAGAAATGTGGAAGAACTAGTAATTAATGCTGTTGCTGTTAAACTCTTTTTTACATTTAAAAACAAGCGTTCAACGCCTTTTTCAAAAGTTTTACTTTCTTGTTCTTCTGCATTAAACCCTTTAATTACACGTACTCCATTCAATGTTTCTGTAAGCCGTCCTGTTACTTCAGCATTAATTTTCCCTCGGGCTTTAAAAATCGGACGTATTACTCCGAAGGCTTTAAGCATAACAAATGCAAAAATAAGAACAGGGAGCAACACTACTAATGTCATTATGGTATTGATCTTAAGTAACCAAAAAAATGATAATATCGCTGTTATTGAACCTCCTATTAATTGCACCAACCCTGTTCCAACAAGGTTTCGAACCCCCTCTACATCAGTCATAACCCTTGATACTAATGCTCCAGATTTATTATTATCGAAAAAATTTATAGGTAATTTTAATAATTTCCGTTGTACTTTTGCTCTTAACAGTGAAATTAAATGTTGGGCTTCTACACTCAACAGCCTTGTTAAAGAAAAAGAGGTTATCGCCTGAATTAGTAACGCACCTACCACTATAAGAACAAGAATGTATAATCCATTCATATCTTTATTTGGAATAACATCATCAATCAATGTTTTAGTTTGAAGAGGAATAACTAAGCCTGCAAAACTCTTGAAGATAATTAAGACTAAACCGATTGAAACAATTTTTCTTCTTGGCCAAATAAACTCTTTAAATGCCCATGCGAACGATACTTTTTGTTTTTTATTCATAATCTATTATTGGCGAAAATCAAGCCAATTATATTTAGTGACAATTAGGCAGAATTCAAAGTTAAATATAGCTTATATTTGTTAAGTTATGGATGAAAAGTATTTATTAAAAATAATAACCTCCTATTTTAAGGATACAATTTTTGAAAACCATAAAAAGAATGTTCTAAAAAATCATTCAAGGTTGAAATCGTATAAAATAAATCCTATTATTGTCAAATACTTATCTAAAGTTCTAGAAGATGATTTCACTTCATTAGGAATTGCAAAAGCACTTTACTTTCCTAGAGTTTTAGGAACATCAATTAACACTTCGTTTGGCACAAGAATTCAAAATATGTTTGTTGAGTTGAATTTAGCAGAAGG
>CAYRZY010000200.1:0-5812 GCA_964428855.1 uncultured Flavobacteriaceae bacterium | reverse complement strand
GTAAAATAGCCCAAAAATGGGCTATCCGCAAATTACTCTATAAATGTCCTATAATTTATATTATGTTAAATAGAGTTTTTTAGAATAGCACTAGTCTATAATAAAAATTCGATTATTTTTGCCAGATGTTTAAAGCAAAATTTTCAAACTTAGAGTTTGTAACCATCATGGCATCACTTATGGCAATAACAGCCTTGGCCATTGATGCTGTTTTACCAGCTTTAGATATTATTGGTAAAGCTATTGGTGTTGTTGATACGCAAGACAATCAGCTTATCATCATTATGATATTTTTAGGTTTAGGTGTTGGCCCGTTGGTATTTGGCCCCATATCAGACAGTATTGGTCGTAAGCCTTTAGTTTATGTGGGCTTCGGAATCTTTACCCTGGCAAGTTTAATTTGTGTATTCTCAGAAAGTCTTGAAATGATGATTTTTGGGAGAATTCTACAAGGTATTGGTCTTTCTTCCCCTCGTACCATCAGTATTGCCATGGTTCGTGATACTTATGAAGGCGATTATATGGCTAGAATTATGTCATTTATCACCACCATATTTATTTTAGTCCCAGTGATTGCTCCTGCCATGGGTAAATTTATTTTAGACCATTACAATTGGCAAGCTATTTTTTATGTGCAATTAATTTTCAGTGTATTGGTTTCTATATGGTTTTATAGAAGACAGCCCGAAACTTTAAGTAAAGAACATAAGAAAAAATGGACTTCCTCCATCTTTAAAAATGGTTTAAAGGAACTGATAAAACATAAAAGTACTATTGGTTTTACCATTATTTCTGGTTTTATTACAGGGTCATTTTTGGTGTATTTGAGTACTGCTCAACAGATTTTTCACGAGCAATACCAGCTCATTGAAGAATTCCCCTATATTTTTGCTGCGTTGGCAATAACCGTAGGTGTTGCAACACTTTCTAATGGTAGTTTAGTATTGCGTTTTGGGATGGAAAAACTCATTACTTGGGCATTGATCTTATATTTTTTTACTTCCCTCCTATATGTCATCTTTTTTTATCAAACTGCCGCCAACCCTAGTGCCACCATATTATTATTGTTTTGTGCGGTTCAATTTTTTGCTATCGGATTCTTATTCGGAAACCTAAGAGCAATTGCCATGCAACCCGTTGGGCATATTGCTGGGATAGCTTCTGCCATTACTGGATTTATCTCTACCATGATGTCAATTCCAATTAGTATTTATATTGGCGGATTTGTAAAAACATCAGTACTCCCAATGTTTATTGGGTTTACTATTTGTAGCCTGATTTCTATAGGAATACTTTACTATATTAAAGGATTAAAAAAGAATATGATGTAAAATTTATTGCTCTAAACTTTTAACTTCTAAAGAAACAAGTTCACCATTTAAGAAAGTAGTATGTATTTCAATAGGATTACAACAAACTTCACAATCTTCTACATATATCTGACTACTGACAGAACGGTCTAATAACATAGATATCTCTTCCCAACAGTGAATACATTGAAAAAAATGCTCTTCCATTTTTATTTCTAATAGTTCAATAAAGACTTTAACGCTTCTTCTAGCCTATTCTTGCCTAAATATTGCTCTTCCAATTGATTGATAAATGGTATTGGAGTTTCCATGCTGGCTACACGTTGTACGGCAGCATCTAAATTTTCAAAACAATTTTCGTGTATTAACGCTGAAATATCACTTGCTAACCCTCCAAACAAAGAATCTTCTTGTACAATAAGAGCTTTTCCTGTTTTATGAACCGATGCAAATATCGTTTCAGTATCTAATGGTTGTAAGCTTCGTAAATCTATCAGGTCTGCAGAAATATCGGTATTCTTTTCTAAGACTTCCAACGCCCAATGTACCGTAGCTCCAAAAGCAATAATTGTCACGTCATTTCCAGTTTTTAATACCGCTGCTTCACCAAAAGGAAGCGTATAATATTCAGTCGGCACATCTTGTCGGATAGTTCTATACAAGGCTTTATGCTCAAAAAAGAGTACAGGGTTTGGGTCATTAACAGCCGTTGCCAATAAACCTTTCGCATCATAAGGAAACGCAGGGTATACTACTTTCAACCCTGGTGTTTTGGTAAACCAAGCCTCATTGGTTTGACTGTGAAATGGCCCTGCTCCTAGTCCGCCACCACAAGGCATCCTAATAACTACATCAGCAGGTTGATTCCATCGATAATATGATTTTGCCAATAGATTTACTATCGGATTAAAACCAGAACTCACAAAATCAGCAAACTGCATTTCTACAACTGATTTTATCCCAGAAATGGACAATCCATATGCCGCAGCCACAATGGCCGATTCGCAAATGGGTGTATTTCTGATTCGTTCTTTACCAAATTCTTCAACAAAACCTTCTGTAATTTTAAAAACACCACCATATTCTGCGATGTCTTGCCCCATAATTACCAAATCATCATGCTGTTGCATACACTGTTTTAATCCTTGCGAAATCGCATCAACAAAACGAATGTTTTTTAATTCATCACCTTTTTTAATTTCCTGATATTCAAAAGATTTGAATACGCTATTTAATTCATTTGTTTTATTTGAAGTAAGTATTTCTTCATTAAAAGACAGTTCTAAATTTGTATTTATTTCGTTGATAATTTCTGCTTTATAACGATCATCAATACTTTTATTTAAAACACCTTCATTGGTTAAGAATTTTTGATAATTCTCTATCGGATCTTTAGCAGCCCAACCATCAATCAGATCTTTAGGCACATACTTTGTGCCACTCGCCTCTTCATGACCTCGCATTCTAAAAGTTTTAAACTCTAGCAAAACAGGTCTAGGCTCTTTACGGATTCTTTCTGCTATTGAAACTACTTTTTGATAGACTTCTAAGACATTATTACCATCAATAATATGGCTTTCCATACCATATCCTTTGGCTCTATCCGCAAGATGTTCACAATTGAATTGCTCAGAAATTGGAGTTGATAATCCGTAACCATTATTTTCAATACAGAATAAAACTGGTAGAGACCAAACTGAAGAGATATTTAAAGCTTCATGAATATCACCTTCGCTTGTACCTCCATCACCAGTAAACACAGCACAGATTTTGTTATTTTTCTTTAAGATATTACCTAAAGCGATTCCGTCTGCAACACCGAATTGAGGGCCTAAATGAGAAATCATTCCTATAATATTAAACTCTTGCGTTCCAAAATGAAAGCTTCTATCTCTACCTTTTGTAAATCCGTTAGCTTTGCCTTGCCATTGAGAGAATAAGCGGTGTAGCGGAATGTTTCGAGTTGTAAAAACACCTAAATTTCTATGCATTGGTAAGATGTATTCATCTGCAGATAATGCAGAAGTTACACCCACAGCTATCGCTTCTTGCCCGATACCACTAAACCATTTGGAAATTTTGCCTTGACGGAGTAAAATCAACATCTTCTCCTCTATCATACGAGAGACTAGCATTGCTTTGTAGAGTTCTAGTAATTTTTCACTAGAAATGTTTTTTTGATCGACTGTCATCTATCAGTAATTTGAATCAAAAATATAAAAAATTGATGAGATAATTTTCAGTAAACAAAAAAAACGCTAACAAAATAAATTGAAAGCGTTATAATTGACCAAGTTATTATTTACACTTTGTAAGCATCAAATATAGCATGCATTAATCGCTTTTTATCATTGATAACTTCTTCTAAAGAAATTGAAGTTTCAGTTCTTAAAACACCATCTATATCATCAACTTTAAAAATGATATCTTTAGCATGTCTGGTATCTATGGCTCTTATTTTACAAAAAATCGCAAACTTGCCAGTTGTCAAATGAGCCACCGTAACTTCAGGAATTTTTCTCAATGCTGCTAATACAGCTTGCGTATATGATGATTTTTCAATAAAAAGGCCTATATAAGCAATAAAGCTATAATTCATCTTGTCATAGTCAACAGTTAAGGTTGAACCTTTAATCACACCTTCCTCCTCCATTTTCTTTACTCTAACGTGGATAGTGCCTGCAGAAACTAATAATTTTTTTGCAATATCTGTAAAAGGAGTCCTAGCATTTTCAATTAAAATATCTAGTATTTGATGATCAATTTCGTCTAATTTAAATTTTGACATAATGAGGATTATTGGATTAAAGTGCGAATTTCTTGAATTTTCAGCAGAAAAACTAACAATAATTGAATTATTTGTCGAATAACAGCAATAAAGTCTCTTTATTCTTGAAGAGCTCTCCTTTTTTATCAATAATTTGATTGGCGTTATATGCTGATAAATCAGTTGTATATATAATTTCTGGAGTAAAAGTTATTTCATGATCAACCAACACCTCTTTAAATACCACACCTACATCAATCATTTTATTATCTTCTGACAGAATAATGTTTTTATAAATGACATCTAAATACTTTTTCTCATTATTTGGGATGTTGAAATAAGTCTCAAAATCATCAAATTTAGTTTCATTAGCGATATAGGTTATTCCGCTTAAAAGGGCTATAAAATTCAGTTTTCGCACTATTTCTCTATTGTAATCATCATTAAAATGCCCTGCTTCTATTAGAATTGTATGATAGCCAGCCTTTTGAAAATTATCACCAGTTGCAGTTGGGTAGAATTCATCAGTATACCTACCTATTTGACCAGGAATTAAAGGCTCTAGTCTTTTGAACATATGACTAATAACAGCCATGGTAATTTTTCTACCTCTAGTAACTTTTCTAGATTCTTCTTCAGAAGGAGCTAAAAATGAAATAGTTGCAGGTTTTTTGTTAATACTAAATATAGTACGTTGATCGTGTAAATTGAAACAGAATTTTGGATTTATCTCTTTTAAAACAGACTGTAGCAACTTGCTTTCAGAAGCAATTAAATCAACGGCATCTCTATTTAAATCAATGTTCTGTGCGTTTACTCTCGTGTAAGCTTCAGCTCCATCAGGGTTTAACATAGGTATAAACACCAACGTGCATTTTTTTAAAATTTGAGAAATAGCCTTAGAATCAGCATCGGTCAACCATTTAAACAAATCAAACACAGCTTTTGTACCTGTGCTTTCATTACCGTGCATTTGTGACCAAATCAAAATTTTAGTTTTTCCCTCGCCTATGGCAACTTTGTAAATAGGGATTTTTTTATGGGAGCGTCCGATTTGTTGCACATCAAATTGAGATGGTAAACTTTTTAGTATTGGCTCTATATCTTTAAATGTGATATACCTTCCTAAAAGATTATCTTCATTGTATTGAGAAACCCATTTTAGGAAATTATTTAAATCGGTTGTAATCATTTTACAAAAGTAATTAAAGAAAAGTTTACAAATGTAAATAGTTAACCTTGGTCTAATCTTATTAATTTCATGTGAAAATATTACAATTGTAATTCAAAATATTTAATGGTATTAATTATCTTAAAATTAGTTAATTAAATAATTTTATATAAAGTTTTACTTTTCTATATTTATAGTATTTTACAATATATATGTTATGATTTGAACAATAATTTGTTACATTTGTAATTCAAATATTGACTGTGATTAATAATTTAGATTTCTCAAATAGACTGCAAACAGTAATGGATTATTACCAATTGTCTGCGGCTGTATTTGCAGATAAAATCAAGGTGCAACGCTCTAGCATTTCACATCTTCTGTCTGGCAGAAACAAACCAAGTTTAGATTTTGTACTAAAGGTTTTAGATCAATTTAAAGAAGTTGAGCTTTATTGGTTAATGAATGGAAAAGGTGTTTTTCCAAAAAATGAGAATATTTCTAACACACCTCCTCTACCAATAAACCCCATCACAACGCTGACCAAAAGTAATTTATCCGATA
>CAYRZY010000199.1:0-5816 GCA_964428855.1 uncultured Flavobacteriaceae bacterium | reverse complement strand
TTATACAATGATATTTCTTTAAAAGTAGATTTAACCTTATTGAAAAAATCAGCATCTATTCTTTCAGCAATATCAGCAATTACAGAAGTGTTTATTACTTTATAATTTACAATCGCTTCCTTTAGTGTTTCAATACCAATGCTCTTTCTTGCACTTATCAATACCACTTCAGCATTTAATTCTTGTTTTAGCAAGTCAATATTAATTGAAATTCCTTTTCGTTTCATTTGATCTGACATATTTATTGCCAAAACAACAGGTATTTCTAAATCTTTAATCTGAGAGAATAAATATAGGTTTCGTTTTAAATTTTCAACATCGGCGACTACAACAGCTACATCTGGGTATTCACTTTCGGCATTTAAAAATGATTGCAACACAATATTTTCATCTGCACTTGACGGATTAATACTGTAGGTTCCTGGAAGGTCAACTATTTGAGCAGTTATTGTATTTGAAAGTTTTGCTGTGCCTGTCTTTTTCTCAACAGCTACCCCTGGATAATTACTAACTTTCTGATTTAAACCTGTAAGTTGATTGAATAATGAGGATTTTCCTGTATTAGGATTACCTACTAAAGCTACTTTTATGACTTGATGGTCTCGCATAAATTTTCACTCTTAGTAATTACAATAAGTTTTGCTGTTTCTTTTCTAATTGCCAAATGACTTCCATTTACTCTAATATATAAAGGATCATTTAGAGGTGCTAGTTGTAGCAATTCTACTTCTTTTCCTGGCAAACAGCCCATTTCTAATAGCTTTAACGGCACACTTTCATAAGGAATATCTTCAATAATTCCTTTTTCTCCAACGGTAAGATCTGCGATTGTAGTACTCAATTTTTATTTAGATTGATTATAAATACTGTGCGAAAGTACATAAATTAAAGTAAAAAAATATGATAAATGTCACTAAATAAGAAAACAAATTTCTACTCTTCCTTCAAAATTTGAATATCATTTATAATCTCTTGCATTTCCTTTTTATCTGTCCCATCATAAAAACCTCTTATTTGACGTTTTGCATCAATCAAAATAAACTGTTCGGTATGAATAAAATCTTGATCGCCACCATCTCCTTCATCTAACACAGCAAAATAAGATTTACGAGCCAATTCATAGATCTGTTTCTTATCTCCTGTTACTAAATTCCACTTTTCATCAATCACACCTTTTTTATCAGCATAAGCTCTTAACACAGAAACACTATCAATTGTTGGCGTAACTGAATGTGATAAAAATTGTACGGTGCTGTCATTTTTATAATACGCTTGTAAATCGGCCATATTAGTGGTCATTATAGGGCAAATACTTGCACATCTAGTAAAAAAGAAATCTGCTACATAAATTTTATTTATATAATCTTGCTCAGTAATTGTATTGCCATTTTGATTGATTAATTGAAAATTAGCAATTTTATGATTTGAGCGAATATGTTTGACTTTATCATCAACTAATCTCGGATTCACATCTGCTGGATTATAAACTGGCAATCTTCTTTTTGGAGTCAATAAAAAATAACCTATAATTACCATAATCACAAACAAAACGGCTACTTTAATTATGGTAGAAAATGATTTTTTAAAAAAGGATATGTCCATTTTATTTTATATATTTGGAGAAATTAATTTACATCCTAACTTTTGCAAAGTTATTGTTTATGAAGAGAATATTCCCCTTAATTCTATTGATTTTTTCTTGTACAATATATGGTCAAGAAAAAATGAACATCCAAGATGTTTATCTGCAAGAATTAATTACCAGTACCGATACCAATAATTTAGCAAACATTAATGCTGATAATTTGAATTGGAGAGAAACTACTGTTAACAAAATCACTTCTGAAGTACATAATAAATCTAGCTTTTACAAAACTGCTATGATTCTACATATGTTAAAATACAAACTTGGTGATGAAGATTACACCAATGCTATTGATTCCTATTTATTAGAGTTGAATGAAAATAACACAACGGCAACTTTACATAGTTTTCAAGCTAGTATAGAAGCTACATCTAATGAAGATCTATCAGGTTTTTTTAACGATTGGTTTATCGGCTCAGGCTTTCCTTCATACGAAGTTAGCTGGTTTCAGAACAAAAAAACAAAAGCAATTAGTATTACTGCCACACAAGAACAATCTAACAATTCAGTGTCATTTTTTGAAATGCCTTTACCTATTAAAGTAAGTAACAAAAATGGCGATTCACAAATTATCAGATTAGAGTTGAGTGAAAACAAACAAAGCTTTAAAGGAATGTTATCTTTTGAAATTGATTCAGTAGTAGTTGACCCAGAATTTCAATTGATTAGCAACAACAATACTATCAAAAATGGTGTTGACCAAGAAATATTAAACAAGACTATTTCTCTATACCCTAACCCTGCAACAAATCACATCAACATTCAAAATAGTAGTGATGCTATTGTTGAAAAAGTGTCATTTTTTAATATGCTAGGTAAATTGGTTTTTGAAGAAGAAAATCCGCTTCTAGCCATCAATTTAAAACCTTTAGGTTTTGGTATTCATTTGGTTAAAATTGAAACTGACCAAGGTGTTCTACATAAAACCATCTTAAAAGAACAATAACATTTTATCTCTCACTTAAATTAACAAATATTTTACGTTTGTCAAACATCTATAATTAGCTATAAAATCTTACATTTGCACGTTTTGAATTAAATTACAGAACAATTCTTTATATGGACATTTTAATTAAAGTATCACAATTTATATTAAGCTTATCATTTTTGATAGTTTTACATGAACTAGGTCATTTTATTCCTGCAAAATTATTCAAGACTAGAGTTGAAAAATTTTATTTATTTTTTGATTATAAATTCTCACTTTTCAAGAAAAAAATTGGAGAAACCACTTATGGTATTGGTTGGATTCCACTTGGTGGATATGTAAAAATATCAGGAATGATTGACGAAAGCATGGATACCGAACAAATGAAGGAAGAACCAAAACCATGGGAATTCCGTTCTAAACCAGCTTGGCAACGTTTAATTATTATGTTGGGTGGTGTTACCGTTAATTTTATATTAGGTATTTTGATTTATATCATGATTTTAAATGTTTGGGGAGAAGATTATGTTGCAACTACTGACGTAAAAAACGGATTCTCTGTACCTAAAATATTTGAACAATATGGTTTTAAAGATGGAGATCAAATTCAGAAAGTAAATGGGAAAATACCGTTTGACGTAACATCAGTAAATAAAGAATTATTTCTAAGAGATGTTCAGAGCATTGAAGTAAAACATTTAAGTGGTACAACAGAAAAAATAAGTTTACCAGAAGACATTGGTTTAACCATGTGGACGAATGGTATTATGGAACCTTTCTCTCCAAGAATTGAAGCAGTTTTAGACAGCATACTTCCTAATACACCTGCTTTAAAAGCTGGACTATTAAAAAATGATAAAATTATATCAGTTAATGGTGAAAATATTCAATCTTGGGATGAATTCACCACAGCCATAAAAGAAAATACAGCTCATAAAGAAATGTCATTTTTAGTGCTTAGGAAAGAAAATAAAATCACAATTAATGTTACTCCTTCTGAAGATAATAAAATTGGTGTTGCTCCAGTATTCCCTTCTTACTTAGTAAATAGAAATCACAAAGATTATTCTTTTGCTGAAAGCATCCCCAAAGGCACTTCAAAAGCTTATTGGACTTTACGTGATTATATAGCTCAGTTTAAATATGTATTCACCAAAAAAGGAGCTACAGCTCTTGGTGGTTTTGGTACGATATTAAGCATTTTTCCAACTACTTGGGATTGGCATCGTTTCTGGGGCTTGACCGCATTCTTATCTATTATGTTAGCTTTTATGAACTTATTACCAATACCTGCTTTAGATGGAGGTCATGTAGTGTTTACACTTTATGAAATGATTTCTGGTCGTAAACCAAGTGATAATTTTTTAGAAAAAGCTCAAATTGTAGGGTTTATATTCTTAATTACACTATTACTTTATGCAAACGGGAATGATGTCTATAAATGGATAACAGGTAAGTTTTAATTATCGACAAATAATAATATAAAAAACCCTCATTGTACAATGAGGGTTTTTTATATTCTGAATATTTAGTTTTGTTTGTTAAAATAGGTATGATACCTCTATCAGAATCTATCCTTTCTTTTTATCTTGCTTTTCTGCCCATTCTTTAGCTCTGGTTGTACGCTTTGCAGAACCAGGGTGAGAAGATGTTAAAGATCCTTTACCACCATCAGCACTTAAATCTGCTAATTTTTGAAACGCAGCCGACATACCATGATAATTAAAGTTATGTTTGACTAAAAATTTAAAGCCATATTCATCCGCAGAAGATTCATTTGTTTGTGAAAATTGTGCATTTGCAACAGTCTCTACAAAATTCCCAATTTCTTCATCTGCCAAAACTTTACCTGCATTTGAATTTGCCACTGCAATATCTTTAGCTGCAGAAATGGCATAAGCTGATTGATAGCGTTTCTTCGAGTGACCTAATTTTACATGACCAATTTCGTGACCAATAACGCTTAAAATTTCATCATCAGTCATTAAATCCATCAGTCCTGCCATCACTCTCACACTTCCGTCAGGTGTTGCAAAAGCATTGATATCGACAACACTATAGACTTTGAAATTAAGCTTTAAACCATCTTCATTTTCTAACCCTGACACCAACTTACTTAGTCTATCTGCATAAGGGTCTCCTGCTTCAGCTATAGGATTATTTTCATCCATCCACTTAACAGACTGTAAAGATAATGTTGCCATGTCTTCATCTGATAATGTTGCCGCTTTTACTAATTTTTTCCCAGCTTCAATATTTTTTGTTTTACTCAGTATTTTACCAAACTGAGCATTTGCATTTATGGCAACAATAGATATTACCATTAATAAAATAATTTTTCTTTTCATAACATTCCTGTTTTTATGGATTAATTTACCGTTGTAATATTTGATAAAATATTACAACGGTATTTATTCACGTAAATATAGTTCTAAAATCTAAATAAAACCTAAAGGCAAAATAAAAGCGTTAGGTTTATAAACCTGAGTTTCAAAATTTTAATTTAATCAGAATGATAATTAATCTGCTAAAATGATAATTTTATTTTCTTTTAACTCAATAGTTCCTGAATTAATGGATAAATAAGTACCATCATCATCTCCTTTGGTAAACTTATCTTTATTTTCTTCATCAATAGAGAAATTTCCATAAATTTTAACCACACCTTCTTTTAGTAAAGATACTATTGGAGCGTGATTGCTTAACATTTGAAACTCACCATTAATACCTGGTACAGCAACAGAATCAACTTCTCCGTTAAATAAAATAGCTTCAGGTGATACAATTTCTAATAACATAATTTTTCAGTATTCAGTATTCAGTATTCAGTATTCAGTCACATTACTGTAAACTGCAACTGCAATACTGCCAACTAGTTTTACGCTTCTGCTAACATTTTTTCACCTGCTTCAATAGACTCTTGTATAGAACCTTTTAAGTTGAATGCTGCTTCTGGTAAATGATCTAACTCACCAGCCATAATCATATTAAATCCTTTAATAGTATCTTTAATATCTACCAAAACACCGGGTATACCAGTAAATTGTTCTGCCACATGGAAAGGTTGAGATAAGAAACGTTGTACTTTACGAGCTCTATAAACAACTAATTTATCTTCTTCACTCAATTCTTCCATCCCAAGAATTGCAATAATATCTTGTAATTCTTTATAACGTTGTAATAGTTCTTTTACATTCTGTGCACAATTATAATGATCATCACCTAATATTTCAGCTGTTAAAA
>CAYRZY010000198.1:2643-5819 GCA_964428855.1 uncultured Flavobacteriaceae bacterium | reverse complement strand
ATATTAAGAGAAGTTTAACTCTGAAAGCTTTTGAGGTTTGTGCAGTAAACTTATTTAACTCAATTCTTTTTTTATTTTAGTATTCTTTATCAATCAAAGCATAGTGCTTGCTAGTGTCATGTAGGTAATTATAACTTTCAACCTTGCCTAATTGTTCTCCTTTTGCATTGGTTAAAACGACTGTCGGGTGTACTCTTAAATGATATTGTTTACTCAATAATGTGTTTTTTTCTTTTTGTTCTTCAGAAATGGCATCCTCTCTTTTGGGAATATTCACTCTTACAAGAATCAAGTTTTTTTGAGCAATTTTTTGAAATTTGTCTGTATAGAAAAAATCGTTATTCAATAAGTTACAAGAGCTAATTCTATCATATCCTGTAAAATAAATAAGGATGTTTTTATTTTCAGATGAAGCAAGTTTTTTGGCTTGTTCAAAATCTGTTTGCCAATTTAAGTCAATTGATTTTTTCTGTTGAGCATTGCTATTGACAATAGTAAACGTTAGTATTAATAATATGTATAAATATTTTTTCATTCCCACCAGTGGGTTTTAAGTACCTTATACTCTTTGGGAGTTGAGATAGTTTGTTTTTAATTTAGATAATTCCTTGACGCTCTATATCGAGTTTTCCTGCCATAAGCAGAATTTCTGATTCACCTCTCCTTCGGAGAGGCCGTAATCGTATTTAGCGATTACGGGTGAGGCAAAATAAATGATTTCATTTCTAATCTAATTAATGAAATTGTTTATTCTTTTTTACATTTTCTTTTTAATCCGATAATGGCAGCATTTAATTCAAAACCTAACAATAATATGATTGAATTTAGCCATATAAAAATCATCAACACCAATAAGGTTCCGATAGAACCATAGAGTTCATTGTATTGAGCAAATTTCTGTACATAAATACCAAAAAGTTTAAAATTTAATACCAATAACAACGTCGTTAAAAATGCTCCTGGAGAAAAGAAAGTGACCAATCTACCTTCTTTTGTTCCGAAAAAATAAAACAACGCAACGGTAATAAATAGCATTGCTAAGACGATAATATAACGTCCAATTTCTATCCACATTAAATCATCAGAGACATAGCCTTTTTGTTTAAAATTTTCAATAGCGATTTCAAAATAGATAATCACTGCTATGGTAATAAACAATAATAATGCCAGTATAATAGTGATTGCCATTGAGACTAGAAACTGTCTGACCATTGATCGGGTCTGTAGTTTGTGATACGAATATTCAAATCCGCCAAAAAGAGCATTCACACCATTGGTCATTAAAAAAATGGATAATATAAAACCGAAAGAAAGCAAGCCACTGTATTTATTGTTAAGAATATCATCAAGAACAGCCTTTACAGCTTCAAAAGTTTGTGGTGGTAAAGCCTGACTGATAAACTGCATAAAACCTTCTTGAAATCCTTGAATTTCTATATAAGGAATCAAGGTTAAGATAAATAAAGCAAACGGAAAAAGAGCCATAAAAAAACTAAAGGCAATACCACCTGCTCTAGACGTTAATGCACCTCTGACAATACCAAGTCCGTACATTTCTAGTACGTTATATAAAGACATACCTTCTAAACCTGGGACTTTTATTTTTTTAAAAAAAATAACGAACCAGCCAATGACAGGTATTTTCAATAATTTCTCTTCAATTGTCATTTAGTTGTTTAAAATAATAACTAAGTGTTGGGTTTAGATTCTCAATACCTCTCCTTCTCAGAGGTCAATAATAGAATTCATTATTGGGTGAGAATCCATTTGTCTTGTACTTTTAATACTTGTTCAATAACATCTCTTACACATCCGTTTCCACCTTTTTTTTGTGAAATATAAGATGAAATACTTTGTATTTCAGGTACTGCATCCTTAGGACAGGTTGGCAATCCTACCAACTTCATTACAGGATGGTCTGGAATGTCATCGCCCATATACAAGACGTTTTCTGGCTTGATATTATAAATGTCTAAATATTCATCAAGTTGTTCAATTTTGTTATGAGCACCTAAATAGATATCAGTAATACCCAATCCACGTAAGCGTTCTTTTACAGCCTTATTTGTACCTCCAGAAATAATACAAACATTAAATCCGTTATCAATAGCAGTTTTCATAGCGTAACCGTCTTTAACATTCATTGAGCGGATTAGTTCTCCATTATCAAAAATAGTAACTTTTCCGTCAGTTAATACACCATCAACATCAAAAATGAAGGTGGTAATTTGTGGCAGTATTTCTTTATAACTTTTTTCCATGAGTTTTTTGAATAGATTCAGTTAGTAATTTATATATTTTTTTTTCATCACCTGATAGTAATTCAAGGTGATTTGAAATTGTTTTTTGATCATCTCTATAGGCTGGTCCTGTTTGAATGTCAGTAGGATTGTTTGTTGCAATTTTTTTAGCCGATTCTAAAATTAAAGGTTGTAAAACCTCAAACGGAATGTCATTTTGGTTGCAAATATCATTGCCTATTTTATAAAGTTGATTTACAAAGTTATTAGTAAAAACGGCTGAAACATGTAAATATTTTCTTTGTGATGAATCAATAGGATACACCTTGTCAGAAATTGAATTGGCTAGTTTTTTTAGTAATGAGAAGTCATTTCTGTTTTCAGCTTCAATACAAATCGGAATTTCGTTAAAATTCACCTTGTGATTTTTTGAAAAAGTCTGAAGCGGATAAAAAACACCTTTATTTCCTAAGTTTTGTAATGATTGTAGTGATATACTTCCAGAAGTATGCACAACTATCTTGTTTTTTAGTGGTAACTGTGATGAAAACTCAGAAATAGCATCGTCAGAAATTGCAATAATATATACGTCGGCAGTTGCTAAATTACATAGAGTTGAAGTTGTAGAGATACGATTATCAATACTTTTTAATGCTGATTCATTTCTGCCATAAACTTGTTTTAACTCCACATTTTTTGCTTTAGAAAAAGCAGAAATTAAATGAGTTGCTACATTGCCAGTGCCAAGAATAATAACTGAAAGCATATTAAATCTATAGATTTTTTACAAGATACATTAAAGTGTTAAATGTACTATTTTCAAAGCAAATTTAAGTATCTTCGCAAGAGTTTATTTTGATACGAAATATTTATGAAAAAAATAGTTAACATTCTGTTCTCTACTCGTTTAACAGCGGTTTTATTTGTTGTTTTTGC
>CAYRZY010000198.1:0-2543 GCA_964428855.1 uncultured Flavobacteriaceae bacterium | reverse complement strand
AAAACATATTTGAATGTTTATATAGATAATGGAGAAGATGAAGCTAGAGAAATTAATAAACGCTACTTTTTTACGCCTAAAATCTCTTCTGAATTTCGATTTATTCCTTTGGTAAGCCGTTTTTTTAATTTTTTAAGAGGAGGAAATGATTTTTCTTTAAAATCAGATTTTAGAGAAAAACAAATAACGATCAACTATATAGACTTTTTGCCAAATGCGTATGAGAAGTTTGAAGCCGATGAGTCAGGTGAAGAATTTTTACACTTTGTAGAGTCGAGTAGTGGTAGTAGACACGATCATTATATTAAAAAAGGAGAAATATCAAACGTTCATAATATATTAGTAGCCTATGAAAAGTATACAGAAGGTGCCATTAATATTTATACAGAAAATGATTCTTTGAGAATAAAATCGCCTTTTAAAGGTGATTATATGGTCATGGCTACAAAAGCACAAGGTGCAGTAGTTAAAGATTCTGTTCAAGTTTTTAATTTACGATCGCTTTATACGTTGGGTGAAATGAAATTTGTAGTGCCAGAAATTGCTAAAGGTGATATGTTATTGACTTCTGGTGATAAAGATGAGCATCCTGAAGATAGATTAGAAGTTGAGGTTGTCACTCAAACTTCTAAAAAAAATGTTGTTCTTTATGGAAGACAATTTTTAATTAATCCTTCCAATAAATTCACATTAGATGGTTTTAATTTTAGATTATCTTACGGAGCCAAGCAATTAGAATTGCCATTTTCAATCAAATTACGAGATTTTCAATTGGATAGATTCCCAGGATCGAATAGTCCAAAATCTTTTGCTAGTGAAATTACGGTATTAGATAATGGTGAAAATTATGATTATAGAATATTTATGAATAATGTTTTAGATCATAAAGGTTATCGTTTTTTTCAATCGAGTTATAATATTACAGAGTCCTATGAAGAAACACATTTATCGGTCAATCATGACAGTGTAGGTACATGGATAACTTATATTGGTTACGGATTATTATTTTTAGGGTTACTCATCACCTTAATGGTTAAAAACACAAGATTCTCTAGTTTAGGTAAACAATTGGATAAAGTAAAAAAGAAGAAAGAGGCTCTTTTAGTTTTAATTACTTTATTGTCATTAACAACTTTTGCACAAGATCAAGATCACCAACATCAGGTTTCTAAGCAACAAATTGATTCTGTTCTAAATGCTCAAAAAGTATCTATTGAACATGCAGAACGTTTTGGTAGTTTGGTCATACAAGTTAATGGTAGAATGAAACCTGTAAATACTTTTGCTTCAGAATTGCTAAGAAAAGTAAGTAAAAAAGATACTTACAATGGGTTAGATGTTAATCAAGTAGCTGTTTCTATGGTTACCAACCCTAGAATTTGGTTTTCAGTACCTTTTATTTATATCAAAAAAGAAAATACTAAGGTAAGAGATTTATTAGGTATTCCTAAAGATCAAGAATATGCTCGATTTTCTGATGTGTTTACTGAAAAAGGAGAGTATAAGTTAAGTGATGAAGTTGCAAAAGCACATAAAAAAATCATCAAAAGTAAATTTGAACAAAGTATTATAGCTATTGATGAAAGAGTAAATCTATTGTATCAAGGCATTGTAGGAGGGAGTATTTTTAAATTTTTCCCTTTACGGGATGATGAAAACAACAAATGGTATTCTTATGCAGAGCAGAAGGAGTTTTTTAAAGGAAAAGACTCATTAAATGCATCATATTTACTACCAGTATATTCAGATGCTTTGTTTAAAGCTACAAAAACGAATGATTACACAGATGCGGATAAATACTTACAAATGATTCATGAATATCAGCGGAAGTTTGGACATGAAGTAATACCCTCAGAAGAAAAAGTGAAGTTGGAGTTGTTTTACAATAAGTATGACATATTTAAAGGGCTCTTTTGGAAATATATGTTGGCAAGTCTTGTCATGCTAATTTTTATAATTGTTCAAATTTTTAATACTTCTAAAATTGTAAACTTTTTAGTCAAAGCCAGTGCTTTTATTATAATAGGTTTGTTTGTCTATCATACAGTAGGTCTTGGTATACGTTGGTATATTTCAGGACATGTACCGTGGAGTAATGGTTATGAATCTATGATATATGTAGCTTGGGCAACCATGCTTTTCGGCCTAATTTTAGGTAGAAAATCAATATTAACTGTAGCAGCGACAACTTTTGTAACTTCTATGATATTGATGATAGCACATTGGAATTGGTTGGATCCTAGTATAGGCAACTTAGTGCCAGTATTAGATTCGTATTGGGTAATAATACATGTTTCTATCATTGTTGGAAGTTATGGACCATTTACATTAGCCATGATTTTAGGATTGATTTCTCTAGTTTTATATAGTATAACGACACCAAAAAATAAAACCAAAATTGATTTACAGATAAAAGAAATTACGATCATCATTGAAATGGCAATTATGATAGGATTAGTAATGTTAACCATTGGTAATTTTTTAGGAGGTATGTGGGCAAATGAAAGTTGGGGGCGTTATTGGGGTTGGGATCCTAAAGAGAC
>CAYRZY010000197.1:0-5842 GCA_964428855.1 uncultured Flavobacteriaceae bacterium | reverse complement strand
AAAATTATTTTGGTCATTATCATAAAAAAAGGCTCCAATTAATTGGAGCCTTTTATATAGGTAGGTTAGTTAAAATTATTAATTAAGGGTAAAAGTAAGCCTAGCAAACATAAATCTACCATTAGCACCAAATTGTTGAGAACGTCTTGAATAGTTAAAACGACCACCACTTCTATTTGCTTCAATAGCTTCATCTGGATAAACATCAAATAGATTACTTGACCCAATAGTAAAGCGTAATGCATCAGTTGCTAAATAGCTAAGTGATAGGTCTGTTACTATTTTACTTCCAAAAGTTTGTTGATTGGCAACATTGTTAGTTGCTTCGGTTACTTCTCCAAAATAAACATTTCTAAACATAACATTAAACTTCTTGATATTATAGTTAAATGTTAAATTCATTTTAGTTCTAGGCACAGCTTCTTCTAAATATATTCTACTAGCCTCGTCAAAATAAGTATCAACCAATCCTGCATCTTCTAAAATTTTAGAAGCATGAATATCCCCAACCTGGTTGGTTTTTCCAAATGTAGCTGAGAAATCAGTTCTTAAATTACTATTGCTAAAGTTTGCTTTATGTGTAATTACAACATCTACACCATAAGATTCTGTATCAATAGCATTTGCGAAAAATGCTGCAGAACCTGCATTAGCCTGTGCTAACAATTGTTTTAATAAATTATCAGCAGGAGAACCATCGTTACTTGGTTTAAATGAACCTGTATAAACAACTCTATCATCAATACCAATAAAATATCCATCAACAGTAAAGCTTAGATTTAGGTTAGGTAATTTACCTGTAAAACCAATACTAGCACTTCTTGATTCCTCTTCCTTTAATTGAGGAATTCCTAATAGTTGTGCAGCTCTACTATCATTAGAAAAAGTTCCAACATCAGTAGGGATACCATCAACAAATATGGTTGAAGTACTATTAAAGTTCAATTGGTGAAGAGATGGAGCTCTAAAACCAGTATTAGCAGACGCTCTTAAAGCAAGGTTATCTGTTATTTCAAATCTTGTTGCAAGTTTAAAATTTAGTGTGCTTCCAAAATCATTATAGTTTTCATATCGTAAAGCACCACTTAAAGTAAATCCGTCCGTAATATCAGCTTCTACGTCTAAATAACCTGCAATACTATTACGGGTTTTATTTACAGCATTGTCAGGGTTAAAACCTGGAAATACTTGCGAACCTCCTGGTCTTGCTCTACCAAAAAAGTCGGTTACTTCAATACTTGCAGGATTATTAATATCCCAAACATCACCATTAGTATCATATTTGGCATAAGAAGCCTCTTCTCCTGCAAAAATTTCATATTTTTCCACTCTAAATTCGGCACCAAATGCAATATTTAAGCCAGATAATGCATCTTCGTAAAAATGGCTCATATCAAAATTGGTTGTATTTTGTGTAAATGCAAATCCACCAGCATTAAAATCAGTAGGTGTTGCATATTGCATTGTAGCATTTGACGTGTTTTGAATATTATAATCAAAACTATTGGTTCCCCAAGAATTACTAAAATCTATATTCCAGTCACCAATCATACTTTTAATACCAGCAGCAAAAGATTTATCAACAATAGTTGAATGAATTTCAGGTAAAAAACCATTGATGTATACAGGAGTAAAAGCTCTTTGTTGATATGGTAATCTATAAAAACCTGCAGCATCACCATTTCTAAAACTCATACCTCCAAATGAATAAATACTAGTATTTTCATCAATAGGAATTTCAGCATTATAGAAAAATTTACCACTTCTAAATTTCGATTGACCTACACGCATATTAAAATTATGTCTTTGTTTACCTCTTGCTGCCAATTCAGTATCAGTAGCATCATTATAAAGAGGGTTATAAAATGTAATATTCCCATCATTATCTTTTGTTGTAGGAGTATGTAATTCATCTGAGGAAAATGAATTAACAATATTCCAATCATCTGTAGATAAATAACCATTTGCTAAATTTACAACATCAGCATCTGATAAATTATTGATATCCATACCTTGTGCTAAACCTAACCTTTCAATACCATTATATGAGCTAAATATTTGCCCTTCCCATTCAATCATTCTATTGGTCCTGTTTCTACCATCATACATACCGGTAAAATTTATAAATCCGCCTTTTTCACCTAATGGAATACCAAAATTAAGAGCTATGCCATTTTTTTCTCCATCAGTTCCACCTTGGTTATACCCACCAGATTTACTAGAAAAATATGCTCCAGTGTCTGTACTAACAGTTAATGAAGTGCTTTTTTTCATTACAATATTGATAACCCCTGCAATTGCATCAGATCCATATTGTGCAGCAGCACCATCACGTAAAACCTCAACACGTTCAATAGCTGCAGTTGGAATAGCATTCATGTCTGTACCAACAGAACCTCTACCAAAAGTACCATTCACGTTTACAAGAGAAGAAGTATGTCTTCTTTTACCATTGATCAAAACCAATACCTGATCAGGACCTAAACCTCTTAATGAAGCAGGATCTAAATGATCAGTACCATCAGAAATAGTTTGTGTATTGGATGTAAAAGAAGGAGCAACATAATTTAAAATTTGATTTAAATCTGTTTGAGCTCCTTGCGTTATAAGTTCTTCAATACCAATTACATCTACAGGAACTGTAGTTTCTGTAGCTGTTCTGTTTGGATTACGAGAACCAATTACAACAACTTCATCTAATGCAACACCGGATGTCATTTGTACATTGATAGTTGTACGACCATCCATAGTTACTTCTTGAGTTTCAAATCCTACAAAAGTAAAAAATAAAACATCTCCTTCATTAACTTGTAATGAATATACTCCGTCAAAATCGGAAGAAGTTCCTCCCGTTCCATTTACTATAGATACAGATACACCCGGTAAGGGTTGATTGTCGGCATCAGTTATTTTTCCGCTTACTTGATAACTTTGTGCAAACATCGGTAAGGATAAAAACACAAAAACCAGTAATAAATAATAGTTTGTTTTCATAAATAAAATTTTAATTTTTGAATTAATAATTTGGCAGTATAAGGATATATATTAAAACAAAGAAGAATTAAATGTTAAAAAAATTAGAAATACTCAAATTGAGTATATCTAAATTAGGAATAATTAGTTAAAAACATGATTGTAATAAATTGCACAATAAATAGTTACAAGAGTATCAAATTAATTTTATAATGTTATTTTGAAGTATAACTAATATTAGAAAAATTTTATAATAATCTGTTTATTTAGGATAAAAGGCTCTTTTCATAAAAATAGCATACTTTAGCAAAAGACATTTTTATTGTATTATTTTTTGAATTATTTAGCCCATATATTTCTTTCCAATAATAACAAATCCATTCAAATTGGTAACTTCATTGCCGACTCAGTAAAAGGTCGTCGTTATGAGAACTATCCTGAAAAGATAAAAACCGGAATTTTGTTGCACAGGCAAATCGACTGGTTTACCGATAATAATGATATAGTAAAAAAAAGTAAAAGGCGATTGGATCAAAAATATGGTCATTATAAAGGTATTATTATTGATATTTTTTATGATCATTTTTTGGCGAAAAACTGGAAAGACTATAGTGATATTCCTCTGGAGGAATATTCCCATACTTTTTATGAGGTTTTGCAAAACAATTTTGAGGTACTTCCTGAAAATATAAAAAGGATTACTCCTTATCTTATAGAAGGTGACTGGCTGACCAATTATGCAAAACTGGAAGGAATTAAAAAAGTATTGGCAGGAATGAACAAAAGAACCCATGAAAAATCACAGATGCATCTTGCTATAAAAGATCTTGAAGAAAATTACAAAGATTTGGAACAGGATTTTACTTCTTTTTTCAAAATCTTACGTAACTTTTCAGCCGAAAAATTAATTGAGATAAATAATAAGTAATGAAAAAAATATTTTGGATATTATTTATTGCACTTTCATTGGTGCAATGCAAGCAAGAACAAAAGAAAGTAACTGTAAAACAGAAAATTGAAAAAGGTCTGATTACAGATAAAGCGATGATCGTAAGTGCCCGACAAGAAGCTTCGGCCATTGGAGTTGCTATTTTAAAAAAGGGAGGTACCGCTTTTGATGCAATGATCGCTACAGATCTAGCATTGGTGGTGGCATATCCTTTTGCAGGAAATATTGGAGGTGGTGGATTTATGGTTTACCGTACAAAAGACGGTAAAGTAGGTTCCTTTGATTATCGTGAAAAGGCACCGATGGCTGCTTCGCGTGATATGTATTTAGATAAAGAAGGTAATGTAATACCTGATAAAAGTACGCTCGGTGCTATGGCAATAGGTGTTCCGGGAACGGTAGCAGGACTTTTTAAAATTCATCAAAAGTTTGGAACCTTACCGTTTGCCGAATTGATTCAGCCTGCCATTAATCTGGCAAAAAGAGGAGTGGTTTTTACAAAAAAACAGGCAAGAGGAACCAATCATTACAGAGAGTTGTTTGAAAAAGCCAACAAACGAACTATTTTATTAGATCATGAATGGAAAGAAGGGGATACCATTAAATATCTTAAACTGGCTGCCACATTTGAACGTATTCGTGACAATGGTAGAGATGAGTTCTATAAAGGAAAAACAGCAGATATTTTAGTGGCATATGTTCAAAAATTAGGAGGTGTTATCACCAAAGAAGATCTTGCAAAATATGAAGCTAAAGAGAGAGAACCTGTGGTGTTTCATTATAAAGATACCAGGATCATTTCCATGCCTCCACCTTCCAGTGGTGGTGTTTGCATCGCGCAGATCTTAAAAAGTATTGAACCTTTTGATATTGGACAATACGAGCATAATTCAGTAAAATATATCCAGTTGCTTACCGAAGCAGAAAGAAGGGTCTATGCCGACAGAGCTTATTTTTTAGGAGATCCTGATTTTAATGATATTCCGCTAAAAGAATTAATGTCAAGTGGTTATAACAACAAGAGGATGGAAACATTTAGCTGGGACAAAGCAACCAGTTCTGAGGATGTTTCTCATGGTAATATTGAAATAATTGAAAGTGACCAAACCACGCATTATTCTATTATCGATCAGTTTGGCAATGCCATTGCCGTAACCAATACATTAAATGGAGCCTTTGGTTCTAAAGTGTATGTAGAAGAAGGAGGCTTTTTTCTTAATAATGAAATGGATGATCTAAGTTCAAAGCCCGGAGAGCCTAATATGTTCGGACTTATAGGTGCAGAAGCAAATGCAATAGCACCTCAAAAACGGATGTTAAGTTCTATGACTCCCACCATTGTGGAACAAAATGGTAAATTAAAAATGGTACTTGGTTCCCCTGGAGGTTCTACCATTATTACTTCTGTGTTGCAAAATATTCTCAATGTGATCGAATTTGATATGGGAATGAATGAGTCAGTTACTGTACCAAGATTTCACCACCAGTGGTTACCCGATGAAATAAAATTTGAACCAACTTTTGATACTATTCCATTTGCTGCGTTAAGAAAAAAAGGATATAAAATAGATCAAAGTAATGCAAGAATTTTAGGTAAAGTAGATGCTATTTTGGTCTTACCTGACGGAAGGCTGGAAAGCGGTGCAGATCCAAGAGGAGATGATAGTGCAGTTGGATTTTAACAGGTTATAAAATGATTCTACCACGAATTTAGTGGTGAAATAAAAATAATAAGTTTAAATAATCCTTTTTGTTCTAGAAATAATCTTTAAAACTAAGAACATAATTAGGAGGTTGCTGTCTGCAGTATTAATGAATGAAGTGCCGTAATTGCGCTTATCGAAGCGTAGCAAGATAAAAAGAGGATAGGGCGGAACGTTAATAAAACAGCTTGTAGCTGTTTTTAGTGAACGAGCCAGA
>CAYRZY010000196.1:0-5965 GCA_964428855.1 uncultured Flavobacteriaceae bacterium | reverse complement strand
GTCCGTTTTTAGAGAACCTAGACAATGGAGCAATGCAGTTTTATAAGGCAAAAAATTATGAAAAATGTATAGAATACTACAATTTATATTTAAAAGAATATAGTGGTGATATTACTTTGTATGACATACAAAATGCATATTGGTATATCCTCTATAGTTATTCGAAATTGGGTAATTATGAGAAAATGAAGGAGACTTATGAGAAAGCGAAAAATATCTACATTAAAACAGGTGCAGGTGTACGAGATGCCACAGTGGAATTTATATTTCTTGCAAAAGAGTACTACCTTGTTTCTGTTGATGATAAAAAAGAATTTCAAAACATACTACCTGAGTTAGAATGGTTTTTAGCTCAAGAATCATTTATTGATATTAAACCTAAAGAAGTAGGTTTGATGAACTGTTGTTTAGGAATCTGTTATAAAAAAACTGGCCAAAAAGAAAAAGCAATAGAAGTTTTTCAGCTAAGTATAAGTCAATTAGAAGATGAAGAGGCAGGCTATTATTACGATAAATCTCAAGAATCTATTGAATTTATAAAAGAATTAGGAGGGAGTCCTAACGAAAAAGGAAGCAAAAAAAAAAGTCTTCTAGGTCGTTTTTTGAAGTTCTAATTAAACCTTTTAAAATTATAGGATTAATTTTGATGTATATCATACATTTTACAACAAAAAAAGAAGAAAAATCGGAAACAAAAGGAAAATTATAAAATCACATTTTTAATAGCAAACTATGACAATACTTCAATTCAACCCCGTACCAATGCTATTACTAGGTTTATTAATACTTGTTGCTCCAACACTTATTTTATTAATAATTGCATGGATTGCTTTTAAAAAAAAGAAAAAGAAAACCGCATTGGTGTTTTTATTTTTAGCGATACTGTATGTAATAATTATGCTAATTTTAGCACAGATATAGTATGATTTTAAAACCCTTAATACAGCTTAAAAGTCTTCTAGTAGCATTGTTATGCTTTGTTAGTCTAGTTACGACAGGGCAAAACAAAACAAATGATTTAGCACATGCATTAGAAAAGGGCACGCCAAGCCAAGTTGTTACATTGATAAACCAAGGGGTAGCGTTAAATAACACGGAGGAATATCTCTATAAGGCAACTTTAAACCCTAAGATAGATTATGTAAAACAGAATTACAAGCTCTTATTAAAAAAGGGCTATAAACTTGCTGAATATGAATATTTACAGGCAATGTATAGGGCTGTAAATGAGAACAATACAGCATTACTGATATTTTTAACTACTCAACCTGAATGGGATATTTCAGAGAATCAATCTGACTGCTATCAAAGAGCTTATATCTCCTTAGAAGATGCTATTGATACCGAGCCTTCAGCTTTAAAAACATTGATAGATAATGGTTTAGATCTATACAGTTGGAAAAGTGAACAGTACACTTTTGATTTTGCTAAAAAATGCTACACACGTGATAATCAAGAAAAATCAAGGGCAATATTTAAAAAATTAGTTAGCTATGGTATCAACTTAAATCCAGCTCATCCTAATGGGGAAACAATACTTCATGCAGCAGCCCATTCAGCTTCAGATAGTATTGTTAATTTTTTTAAAGAATTAGGTGTTGATGCATCCTTAAAAAATGGAAAAGGTAAAACGGCAGATGATATTGTTTTTAAACGTAAACTCGTACAAATAATCAAAACAGAAGATGCTAAAAAACTAGAATCAATATTAAAACAAGGCATAGACCTTAAGGAAGAAGAATATCTTAATTTGCTTGTAGATAATGCAACAAAACATACTGTTTTAGAAAAATTTAAACTATTTATTCAATATGGCTACACCCCGAATACAAACCATATTCGTGAATATGGTGATGTTGAATTAGAGCATTCCTTGCGTGTAGCTATAGATAGCAATGCTATAGGTTTAATGAAATATATTTTCACCTTAGATAAAACATTGCAGCATAAAGACAAATTAAATCATTTTTATGCCAGTGCTATTCTTTCGTTAAGTACACTTCCTAAGAAAAATGAATCTACAGTACAATTTTTAATTGATAAAGGTCTAGATATTCATTCGAAAAAAAACAAAGAAGTTTTATTGGGTATTGCTCGCCAGTCTTATGGGTATGAAGTGCGTGTTGAAACCACAAAAGCACAAAAGGCCTTAAAACATTTGGTTTTATTATTTCCTGTTGATTTAAATTTTCAAGATATAGATGGGTCAACTATGCTTCACCATGCAGCTCGTAATGCTAGTGAAAAACAATTGACTTTTTTTAAAGAACTAGGTGTAGACCCTACATTAAAAAATAAGTATGGCAATACGGCAGATGATATATTAAACAGACGAAAAACGGAATCTAATCTAATAGATATGATTCCTTTGGTATTACTTCTTTTCAGTATAGCGGTACTTGTACTATCCTTTTCCTATCGAAAGAAAATCAACGCTGTTTTTACATGTATTATCGTTAGTTTTGTAGATACACTTTCTGTTTCTTATCTAATTTTTACAATATTAGCAATGTTTATGGAAGTAAAAGAAACTCCATTAGAATTGATGTTTTTGGCATTTGTTTTTGGTGCATTAGTTTTTGTACCCCTATTTTTGCTTGTTCAATATTTAATATTTAGAATGCTTAAATCTAAAGTGCATACTGAATACTGAAAGCATAAAAAATAAGGTGTTTTACGAAATCATAATCACTTCCCAAAGACCCCAGAATAAAACCGTAAGGTTCGTTTAAAATACGCTTCGGTTTCTGGCTTAAAACCTGTTTTGTGAATCATTTTATCAGTATCTCGATTTAAGTTGCACCCATCTCCAATAATTTTCCATGCAGGGTTTACGATGTTTTGAAATACTCTTCTGTGCTTTTTCTCAGCATGAATGTGTTCAATAATAATGAGTTTACCAGTTGGTTTAAGCCATTTGTAGATGTTTTTCAAGGCCAATTCAGGTTCTGGAATGGTACATAAAACTAAGGTGCAAATAGCATAATCTAAGGAGTTTTCTGCTATTAAATTGCCCAATGCTATATCATTAATACCTAAATTATAAAGTTTGATGTTTTTATGGACTGGTAACTTAGCTTTTGCCTTATCTAGCATGTATATAGATGGTTCAATAGAAATAACCTCACTTGTTGAGTTAAAATGCTCAAAATTCACACCCGTTCCTGAACCTACATCTAATATTCTGCCATCTAAATTTCCGATGAGTTCTTTTCGTAAATCAAAAAAACTAATTTCAATTCCTTTCATAAAGGAATCATATTTAGAAGCAAATAATTTTTGGTATAAACCCATTATTTATTGTTTGAGACAAAGATATAAAATTCCGCCACTGTTTGTGCCTACCATAGGTTGATATCAACAAAAACAAAACACTCGTAATCTTTAAAATTTTCACCTCTACCTCTCCTCAGGAGCGGTCAAAATTTTCTTTTAAAAGTTTTGGGAGAGAAACCCCCTTTTCAGGGATGCCATTTTAACGGTTTATAGTGTTTTATGCAATACTGATTTACCTCATTTTTGTACCATAAAAGCAACAGTTTAGCAAAGAAACCTTGCACTTATAAATTAGATGCTAGCGAATACAAATTAGAACAAGGTTAAAAACAATAAGCTTCATCTATAGTAGTTTATATAGAGAACCTAAATTAAATAGATATGATAGAATTTTTAGCAATAGCTTTTTTCTCAAAGAAAATTAGAGCAATAGCAGAACAAAAAAACATCAAGGCATCCAAATGGATTTGGAAGTTTATTCTCACTTGGTTTGGTGTAGAAATAGGAACAGTAGTACTTTATCTAATCCTAACTGGAGATGATTTTGAAAACAGTGTATTCATTTTTATTCCAGCAATGCTATTGGCTGCTTTGAGTGGATTTTTTATCGTAAAACAGTTAGAAAGAGAACCTGAAATGCATCCAGATAGTATAATAATAAAGTAAACAATAAATATATAACGTCAGTTCGAGTGCCATGCCTTAAGCGTGGTGTATCGAGAACAATTGAAACTAGACAAAGAAGATGTAGAAGCAACAAAAAATTTGATTTGCTTTTCGTATGGCGATGAAAGCTTACAAGCAACATGGTATTATTGTTTTGATAAACGCACACTAAACCCTGAAACAGGAGAAATGGCTGTGTATAATTTTTCTCAAGATGAATGGCAATTTGAAGCTAGTGAAATCTGTACAGACAAAGGTTTTGATACGCATATTGTAAGGCTAGTGAATGAAAGAATTGATAAATTTCAATAAAACCCATTAAAATGAAAAAGAAAATAAAGTATTTAGTCTTTGTGATTTTAGCCTTGATCATAGTCGATAGATGTACATTAGTGCATATTACTTCATCCCCAATTTTTAAAAAAAGAGAGTTTAAAACATACCCTTTTTTAAGCGATGGCGTAACATCAGACAACTATGAAATAAAAAATATAAATAATGTTGTAAATAGCGATATATCCTATGACACATTAAATAATTACTTTTTGGTTAATGAAGGTAGAGAAATAAAAAGAATTAGTGCGAAAGGTTTAATAGAGAATACCTTAGAAGTATTCCCTCATGACTTATATTTCACAATTCAATCTCATTATGTTTTAGGAACTACAAGAGACAGTGTTATTTACGATTTATCTAAAAGTAATATCCAAGAAAAATTCATAACCAAAATCATTACTATTACACCGCAAAACCCATTAGAAAACTGGACATCTCTGTATAATAAAGCTGATGTAGTTTTTTATCGTAGAAAATTTAAAGGCAATAGAGATAGTTATCCTATTTATTTAAGAATAGATGGTAAATGGTTGGTATTAATGTATAGTGATGATGATTACTATACTATTAAAGAAACCTTTCCTGAAAAATACAAGAGACTTGTCTTTTTAAAAGATTATAAAAACAAACGATATTCTATTAATGGAGAAGAATCATTTATGCAACTAAACCGAGGAGAAGACAATATTGTAGTTGAGAATACTTTTAATGCCTCTGAAAAAGGCATTAAAAACGTATTTTTTTCTAAAGAAAATACTTATGAAAGGTTTAACCCTTTTGGTTTTATCGAATTTATGCCAACTATGTTTGTAGGAACTGGGTATTTTCAATTAGAAAAAGATCAAGATGTTTTGAAATTTAAAAACAAAATGCTTCTACATGCTTTATCTCAAAAAAAATATTCAGAATTATATCATTTTTCAATTCCAGAACGATTTAAAAAGAACTCAGAAGTGAGTTTCATTTTGTTCAAGCCCTATAGTAATTATTCTGATTATGAAGGTGGCATATCTATCGTTAAAAGAAAAGAGTTTCTCTAAAAAAAATATGAGTTAGATAATGAATTTGAATGTCAAATTAATAATTAAATATAATGTCAGGTAAATATAATTGGGTCTGTTTTGAATGCAGATATGCAACAAGAAAATTAAAAATAAACAAGACAATATCAAAATGTCCTGACTGTGGTAATGATTTATATTGTTTAGGATATAAAGTTGCAATTCCTAAAAAAGCCAATAGCAAAGCTTGGAAAAGTATGAAAAACTGTTCTTTCTGTTTAGATATTACGTATTTAGAACAAGAGGCAAAAAACAAGGTTAAAGAAAAACATCAATTAGAAAAAGAAATAATTCGTTTAGAAAATTTAAGTGATAATAAAGAAAACAGAAAAGCGTTGAAAAAATTAAAAACAAGGTTGGAAAGTTTAAACGTTAGATTATGAAAGAAAGTGAAATTTTTAAAATAGCATTCAGCCACTGTTGGTGTTTTTCACCAACAGCTAATTATTTGTTGGTGGAAAACACCAACAAAGGCAAAAAATAAAATAATAGAAAAAGGATTGGGTTTTAAAAAGAATCATAAATAAAAATGGAACAAGACAATGAATACACCGTAAATAAAGAAAATGCCTTCTTAAAAGAAAAGGTGTTATCTATAAAAGAGCTTGATGCATATGCTAGATGGA
>CAYRZY010000195.1:0-6060 GCA_964428855.1 uncultured Flavobacteriaceae bacterium | reverse complement strand
CTTTTATACTAACTACAGCCAGACAATTAGAACATTATAATTCAGGCACGATGACCCGTAGAACGGACAACCAAAAGCTTTCACCACAAGATTATTTAGAGATAAATCCACTAGATGCCGGTAATAAAGGAATTGCTGCTGGAGATTCTGTACGTATATTTTCTGATAGAGGAAGTGTACATATTCCTGTAAAATTAAATTATACCGTAAAGCCTGGCGTAGTACGAACCACCTTTCATCAACCTGACGTTTTTATTAATATCATTACTGGTGATGTTGGTGACAAAGAAACGATGACACCTGAATATAAAGTAGTTGCTGTAGATTTTGAGAAGATATAAAATGGAAAGTATCTCAAATTGGATTTTAAATTTATCCTCAGAAAAAATAGCAAAATTACTCGTTGTTTATCCAATTGGGATTGTTTTGGTGTTAACTAGTGTTTCATTTTTAATTCGAGCGGAAATTTTACAGAATAACTTCCTACTTCAATTTATCACTACAGAAGTCTTATTCTTAGCACTATTTTTAGTCATATTTTTCTGGTCCCTTTGGATTTGGGCTACAGTAATTTCAGTAAAAGAGGAAGCTATTGGTTTAAAACAAAAATGGTTCAGACTTGGCTTTTATTTCTTCATGTTTTTTATTCTCTGGCAGATTGTTCGCTTTCTTTTAATTGAAAACATTGATCTATTTACGGAGTCTAACATATTCCCTATAGTAAAAGAAACATTATCAATGATTACAGGCATAGGCTTGATTATTGGGTACCCAGTGATTTGTCATTACGCAGCAAGAGCATTGCTATCAAAGAGTACAAAGAAAAAAATCACATTTACAAAGGCTTTAGGCTACAGCCTATTACTTCTATTTATACCCATTAGCATCCCTTTTTCACATCTTTATAGGCATGAAGGCAAAAGTAAAACAACCAATTTAATCAAGCTTTACGGTATTGCTGCTTTTTTATTATTTGTTTTGTTCTGTATAGCATTGATCGCAGCATTTTCTGGAAAAATATAATTTTTTGGACTTCAAAAAAATGGGTGTAAGAACAAGTCTCACACCCAAGAATAAAATAATTTCTACGTTTTACTTTAACAATTCAAAACGAACAGTGATTTGATAATTTACAGGCACTTCTGTGCTATCTTCATATATAGCTTCTCTTATTTCAGTAAAATTATCGTCTTCAATTGCAATAATTTCTCCTAATTTTTTATTTATGTTTTTAGCAATTTTCTCAGCTTTCAGTCTTGCATTTTCAATGGCTTTCTTAGACAAAGCTTCAACATTCATTGGCTTATAAGTAACATACCTACTATAAACAACAACTCCTAGTGATTTTATTTTTAAAACCTTAATAAACTCATCTCTAGATTTTGTTTTAAAATTAAAGACAGTACCTTCTTTATTATATCCAGTTGTTAGGTATTGAAATTCACTTTCTTTAAGCTTAGAGATATCAACACCACTAACTTTAAATTTAGTAAGGTAGTTTTCTTTTAATTCAGAAAATCTTTCACTTCCATTGTTATATAGTACATCTTCAGTTATAATTATTGTTACATGAAATTGCTCTGCAGTTCTTTTATAAGAAGTAGTCCCTTCCACTTCAATAAATGATTTACTTTCTTGTGCTTTTACTGTTGCTGTTGCGATAGAAATAAAAGCAATGGTTACTAGAATTAATTTTTTCATTTTGATTTAATTTAAAAGTGTTACTAATTATCATTCTTAAGTTCATCAAAAGTATAGAGTTATTGAAGAGTAAACTAAATGCTAAACCGTGAAAATGTCACCCCTGAAAATAGGGGTGTATCTTATTTCTTAAAAAAACACTTTAAATTTTTGTTAGTAAGTTAGCTTGAAAGAAAAACATATTATCCATTATAGACACCCATGTCTTCATATTTTGCCATACGAGCTTTAACCAACTTGGCTGGAGTCAACTCTTTAAGTTCATTATAAGCTTTTAATATCTGTTTTTCAACAATTGTAAAAGCTTCGTCTCTATTACTATGAGCTCCTCCGAAAGGTTCTTTGATAATTGCATCAATCAATTTAAACTTTTTCATATCCTTAGCGGTTAACTTCAAAGCTTCTGCCGCAATTTCTTTATGTTCCCAACTACGCCATAAAATAGAAGAACATGATTCAGGTGAAATCACAGTATACCACGTGTTTTCCATCATATAGACTCTATCACCAACGGCAATACCTAACGCTCCACCAGAAGCTCCTTCTCCAATAACAACTGTAATAATTGGCGTTTTCAGAGTAGTCATTTCAAAAATATTACGAGCAATTGCCTCTCCTTGACCTCTTTCTTCAGCTTCTAAACCAGGATAAGCACCTGGAGTATCAATCAATGTAACCACTGGTATTCCGAATTTCTCTGCCATCTTCATCAATCGCAATGCCTTTCTATACCCTTCAGGGTTAGCCATACCAAAATTTCGGTACTGTCTAGTCTTTGTATTAAATCCTTTTTGTTGGCCTATAAACATAAAAGATTGATCTCCAATCTTACCCAGGCCTCCAATCATGGCTTTATCATCTTTTACATTTCTATCACCATGCAACTCCATAAAAGTGCCTTTTGTAAAGGCATTTATATAATCTAAAGTATAAGGCCTTGAAGGATGTCTTGACAATTGCACTCGTTGCCATGCCGTCAAATTTTTATAAATATCTGTACGTGCCTTCTTTAATTTTTTCTCTATTTGCTCACAAGTTTCCGTAACATCTACATCGCTTTCTTCACCAATAATTGCACATTTTTTGAGTTGTTCTTCTAATTCTTGTATTGGCTTTTCAAAATCTAAATACTCCATAAAGTTCATCTAGTTAGGTTTACAAATATATATAAACTATTCTACCATTGCCAAAACATTTAATTAATTAATACAAAAATTATATTCAGAATATTTTACTGTACTCCATTTTTTATCTTTAATTTTAAACTATAAATCATATACAATGAAAATATACACCAAAACTGGCGATCAAGGAAAAACTTCACTATATGGAGGTACGAGAGTATTTAAAAATGATTTACGTATTGAAACTTATGGAACAATTGATGAACTCAATGCTCATATTGGGCTTTTAAAAGATCAAAAGGTTGACAAAATGATTGCTGAGAATTTACTAAAAATACAACATGATTTGTTTACCATTGGTGCTATTTTGGCTACGGCTCCTGAAAAGAAAATTCTGAAAAATGGAAAAGAACGATTGAATATTTCTAAAATTTCGGAAAACGATATTCTTTTTTTAGAGCAAGAAATTGATGCTATTGAAAAACAATTGCCAAGTATGACTCATTTTATTTTACCTGGCGGGCATCAAACTGTGTCATTCTGTCATATTGCAAGATGTGTTTGTAGGCGTGCAGAGCGATTGACAGTCCATTTACACCAAAAAGAGCCTATAAATGAAATTGTTATCAGTTATTTAAATAGACTTTCTGACTACCTTTTTGTGTTGGCACGAAAGTTGACTATAGATAATCAAGCAAAAGAAATTCCATGGCTTCCTAATGAGAAAAATTAGTCATAGAATTTACAAGAATAAAAAGTAATAAACACACGTTCTTTTATATATAAAATAATACATGAAAAAATTTGCTTTTTTGATTAAAAAAATTACTTTTGCAAAATCACAAAATTATTAGAATACTATGTATTGGACATTAGAATTAGCATCGCACTTAAGTGATGCTCCTTGGCCAGCCACCAAAGACGAATTAGTAGATTATGCTATTAGAACTGGTGCACCACTTGAAGTTGTAGAAAATTTGCAAGCAATTGAAGATGAAGGAGATTCATACGACTCTATTCAAGAAATTTGGCCCGATTACCCAACGGATGACGATTTCCTTTGGAATGAGGATGAATATTAAACAATTAAAAGTCTCTTCAGAGGCTTTTTTTTTGGTTACTACTCACTTTTTATATGAAATTTAACAAACCCTAAACATACATATTTTGTATATTTGTATGTTACATTATAATAAGCTTAAAAATAATTATGAGTATATTAAATTCAGTATTAAAAATATTTGTTGGCGATAAAAACAAAAAAGACTTAAAACTGTTACAGCCAATTATAAATGATGTTAGAGCTTTTGATTCTGAAATGGAGAGCTTAACATTAGATGAGTTAAGAAATAAAACTGTAGAATTCAAACAAAAAATAGCAGAAGGTAGAAAATCATTTGATGATAAAATCTCTGTATTAACACTTGAAATAGAAACTGCACATATAGACCGTAAAGAAGAAATTTATAAAGAAATTGATCTTCTTAAGGAAGATGCCTATAAAGCTTCAGAAAACACACTTCAAGAAATTCAACCAGAAGCTTTTGCTGTGGTTAAAGAAACAGCTAAACGATTTACGAACAATACCAGCTTAAAAGTAACAGCTACACCTTTTGATAGAGAAATTTCTGCCACTAAAGACAATGTAATCTTAGATGGTGAATATGCCATTTGGAATAATTCTTGGGATGCTGCAGGAAAACCAATTACTTGGGATATGGTACATTATGATGTGCAATTAATAGGTGGTGCTGTATTACATCAAGGTAAAATTGCAGAGATGATGACTGGTGAAGGAAAGACCTTAGTGGCTACTTTACCAATATGCCTTAATGCATTGACAGGTAGCGGAGTACATGTGGTTACCGTAAATGATTATTTAGCCAAACGTGATGCTGCTTGGATGGGGCCAATCTTTGAATTTCATGGATTGAGTATTGATTGTGTTGATTACCATCCTTCAAATTCTGATGCGAGAAGAAAAGCATATAATGCGGATATTACGTATGGTACTAATAACGAATTTGGGTTTGATTACTTACGTGATAATATGTCGCATTCACCAAAAGACTTAGTGCAACGTCCTCATAATTTTGCAATTATTGATGAAGTCGATTCTGTTTTGATTGATGATGCAAGAACTCCTTTGATAATTTCAGGAGCTACTCCACAAGGTGACCGTCATGAATTCAATGAATTAAAACCTAAAGTTGATAGTATTGTAAATAAACAACGTACTTTCTTAACAGGTGTATTGGCAGATGCAAAAAAGATGATTGCTGATGGTGAGACTAAAGATGGTGCTTTTCACTTATTAAGAGTTTTTAGAGGTTTACCAAAAAATAAAGCATTGATAAAATTCTTAAGTCAAGAAGGTATCAAACAGTTACTTCAAAAAACTGAGAATTTTTATATGCAAGATAACAATCGTGAAATGCCTAAGATTGATGAAGCATTATATTTTGTGATTGATGAAAAAAATAATTCTATCGAACTGACTGACAAAGGGATAGAGCACCTTTCTGGGGATAAAGAAAAAGGAGATGACTTTTTTGTATTGCCAGACATTGGAATGGAAATTGCCAAAATTGAAAATGAAGAAAACGAACCAGAAGATAAGGCGAAAGCAAAAGAAGAATTATTTAGAGATTTTAGTATTAAAAGTGAGCGTATCCATACCTTAAATCAACTATTAAAGGCTTATACATTATTTGAAAAAGATGTTGAGTATGTGTTAATGGAAGATAAAATCAAAATTGTTGATGAGCAAACTGGTCGTATTATGGATGGTAGACGTTATTCTGACGGATTGCATCAAGCCATTGAAGCCAAAGAAAATGTAAAGATTGAAGATGCTACACAGACGTATGCGACCGTAACCTTGCAGAACTATTTTAGAATGTACAATAAACTTTCTGGAATGACTGGTACAGCGGTTACTGAAGCTGGTGAATTTTGGGAAATCTACAAATTAGATGTTGTTGAAATCCCGACAAACATGCCTTTAATACGTAAGGATAGAGAGGATTTAATCTACAAAACAAAACGTGAAAAATACAATGCCGTTATTGATGAAATTGTAGCGTTGGTTGCTGATAAACGTCCTATTTTGGTCGGTACTACTTCTGTTGAAATTTCAGAATTATTAGGTAGAATGTTAACCATTCGTAAAATACCTCATAATGTATTGAATGCGAAACTACACAAAAAAGAAGCTGATATTGTTGCCCAAGCG
>CAYRZY010000194.1:0-6085 GCA_964428855.1 uncultured Flavobacteriaceae bacterium | reverse complement strand
GTATGTTTGTGCCTAATATTTCATATGGTATTCCTGTAATAAAAGCTATTAAGAAACATGCTAAAAAACCTATGGATGTACACTTGATGATTGTAGATCCTGATCGATACATTACAGATTTTAAAAATGCTGGAGCAGATATTTTAACGGTACATTATGAAGCTTGTACACATTTACACAGAACCATTCAGGCAATAAAAACTGAAGGTATGCAAGCTGGTGTGGTATTGAATCCACACACTCCTATTTCTGTTTTAGAAGATATGATTACAGAGTTAGATGTGGTATTGCTAATGAGTGTAAATCCTGGTTTTGGCGGACAAAGCTTTATTGAAAATACCTACAAAAAAGTAATTCAGCTGCGTGATTTGATTGACAAATCTGGCTCAAAAGCATTGATTGAAATTGATGGTGGTGTGAATGCGACAAATTGCCCTAAATTAGTTGCTGCTGGTGCTGATGTATTGGTCGCAGGTAGTTTTATATTTAAAAGTAAAAACCCTACAGATACGATTAAGATTTTGAAAGACTGCTAGATTATTCTTTTTTATACTCACTTTGAAAACAGTCACTACATTCATCAAAAAGAGTCAGTTTATCTCCTTTTCTTTCGAAAGATTTTTTAAAGCCGTTTTCATAGATTATCATTTCACGTTGATTTCCAAAAATTTCAGATTTTCTAACTTCAATTCTGTAATTAGTTTCAAAAGTTAAATTTCCATTTGTAAATTGTTTTAAAGAATTATTTGATATCACCAAAGTAATGGTATTTCCAGTAGAAGCAGGAGTTGTTGTAGTTCCTGATATTCCTCCTGAAGACTCTAGCCAATTCCAGCTCCCAAGAAGTTGATTGTTGATTTCATCATCATTTGAACAACTAATAAATATAATTACAAGTAGAATGGGGCGAAGGTAATTTTTCATGTTAACTATTTTATCACTTATATGATGAGAATTAAGTTAAAAGGTTGCTTTTTAACTTAAAAATATACATGCTTTTTTAAGTAATCTGTGAAAGAAATGTTAAAGTACTATTTTTTTTACACCTAAAATCACCACAATTTAACAGCGACAACCAACCTAAAAATCAACAGGTTATACTAATATTAAACTAAATAATTCTTCAAATTTCAATTTACAACTTCTTAATCACTTAAGATTATCTTTAGATTCTCATAGTACGTTTGTCTCAACAAAAACAAATAAATAGTATTAATTTAAAACAAAAAAATCATGAGAAAGTTAAGTTTTTTAATTGCATTCGCAGTATTAAGTCTAATCAGTACAGCAACTTTTGCTCAAGAAGAACAAGCTACTGAAGCTGTTCAACAAGAAAAAGTTGAAATTCAACTAGGTGATTTACCTGAAGCAGTAGCTACGGCAGTAACTGCAGATTTTCAAGGGTATACTGCAGAAAAAGCGTTTAAGTCTTCTATAGATGGTCAAGATATCTTTACGATACAATTATCTAAAGACGGTGAAGCTATTGAAGTAAACTATACTGCTGAAGGTAAGGTAGTACAATAACAAAGCAAATTGGGTTGATTGCTTTTACTGAAACAGCTTAACTTTTAAAAAGTTAAGCTGTTTCTTCTTTTTATAAAATAAAATAACACCTTTACTACAAATTATAATTAAGATTGATTCACCATTTCTAACTCTCAGGTTTATGATAATACTTGAAGTCTAATATCTTTAACCGTCAATTGCAATGAAGTATTCCCATTCCAATAATTTTCATCAATACTATAAACGATATCAACAAAATTTCCTTTTGAAATTTTAAGATACCATTCTCCTAAGTTAAAACCTATTCCGTTAAACTTTGCACCATTTTTGTCAATCAAATTCAATTTTAGATGATCGCCATCAGCACCAACCTTTTTAGAATAACCTGTATCTTTTAATCCTTTTGTTAAAAATACTGGCTTGTTATTTTGAGGTCCAAAAGGTCCAAACTGTTTTAAAATTCTATAAAATTTTGGTGTAATTTCTGAAAACTCAATCTCAGTATCTATTATGATTTCAGGACTCCTCAATTCATCTGGAATACTATCTTTTACAACTTGCTCAAATTTCTGTTTGAACTTATCATAATTTTCTTCCAACAAAGTTAAACCCGCTGCATATTTATGACCTCCAAACTGCTCAATATATTCTGAGCAGGCATCCAAGGCATTGTAAACATCAAAACCTCGAACAGAACGTGCAGAAGCAGCCAATTTTTCTCCGCTTTTAGTAAAAACCAAGGTCGGTCTATAATAGGTTTCAATCAAACGAGAAGCCACAATACCTATCACTCCTTTATGCCAATCGGCTTGATAAACTACCGAAGTAAAGTTTTGTTCTTCGTTATTTGTCAAAATATGCTGCAAGCCTTCTTGTGTAATTACCTTGTCTAAATCTCTTCTATCATTATTAAAAACTTCAATTTCAGCAGCCATAGTTTTGGCAGCATCAAAACCTTGTTCCATCAATAATTCAACGGCATAATTACCATGTTTCATTCTACCTGCAGCATTGATACGAGGTGCAATAACAAAAACCACATCTGTAATGGTCAATTTATCTTTTTTTAACTGATGGATAATTGCTTTTATTCCATTTCTGGGATGCGTATTAATTTGCTCCAACCCATAATAAGCTAAAATTCTATTTTCTCCTGTAATAGGAACAATATCTGCAGCTATTGCCGTAGCCACTAAATCTAAATAGTTAGTTAAATCTTCAATAGTTTGATTTCTATGAGATGCCAAGGCTTGTACCAATTTAAAACCAACACCACAACCACACAACTCATCAAAAGGATACCTACAATCTTCTCTTTTCGGATCTAAAACAGCAATTGCTTTTGGAAGTTCTTTACCAGGTCGATGGTGATCGCAAATAATAAAATCTACTCCTTTTTTATTCGCATAATCAACCTTATCAATTGCTTTTATACCACAATCTAACGCAATGATTAATGAGAAATTATTATCGTCTGCAAAATCAATTCCTTGAAAAGAAACGCCATAACCTTCTTCATATCTATCTGGAATATAAGTAGCAACATTCGGATAATAACTCTTTAAATAAGAAGCCATCAATGCTACAGAACTTGTACCATCAACATCATAATCGCCAAAAACTAATATATTTTCATTGGCTGAAATTGCTTTTTCAATACGATTGACAGCCTTTTGCATGTCTTGCATTAAAAAAGGATTGTGTAAATCAGATAATGTTGGTCTAAAAAAAGTTTTTGCAGTTGTATATGTTTCTATGCCTCGTTGTACTAATAAACTTGCTATGGATTTACTTACTGTCAACTCTTTAGCAAGAGTACTAACTTCTTTTGAGGATGGTAAAGGTTTAAGTATCCAACGCATAGAATTCTTTTATCCTTCAAAAATAAGGTTTTTTTAGATGAGTATACTAACTGCATCAACCCTCAATTCTGAAATCAAAATTATTATAATGCTATTTTCTTGAATTATGCTTTGGGCTTTTCATAATGTTGTACAACAACCGGAGGTACTATATGGTCTTTTTCTTCTTCTTTGGTTTCATTCTTAGGAAAAACTTTTTTATTGAAGATTAGTAATAAACTTACGCCAGCAGTAATTGCAGCATCAGCTACATTAAAAACATATTGAAAAAAAGTGAATTGTCTATCGACAAATAATGAGAAATTTTTACCGCCTAAAAAAGGCAACCAATCTGGCCAATTAAAATTAATTGCAGGTACCCATGAAGGGATTTCTGCATTTTCAAGTATCGGAAAATAAAACAAATCGACTACTTTACCATGAAAGTAAGAACTATAACCTCCGTTTTCTGGTAAAAATGTAGCAAGCTGTCCGTGACTATCACTAAATAACGCTCCGTAAAAAACCGAATCTATGATATTACCTAAGGCTCCTGCAAAAATAAAAGCAATGGCTACAATTAAAATTTTATGGCCTTTAAGTTTCAACGCAGTATGCAACCAATAGCCAATACCAACTATAGCTATCAACCTGAAAAAAGTTAAAAATAATTTGCCGTTTTTACCGCCAAACTCAGTACCCCAGGCCATTCCGTAGTTTTCTAAAAAATGAATACGAAACCAATCAAGTCCCATTACCTTAACTTCTTCGCCTAGTATAAAATGAGTTTTTAAATATATTTTACTAAACTGATCTAAAAACAGTATGATTACTATAATAAGTATGGACTTCTTCATTAAGGTTCTTCTAAATTTAAAAGTTAAGAGCGTTGTACTTTTTTACTAAAAAATATTTTGTAACGGTCTTAAGTTGAGCAAAAATAAGAATATTATTGAGTTGTAATAGCGTTTAACATTATATTTGCATTGATTGTCAACACCTTTAGAGTATTTGTGTTTTTACCATACACTCCTTTTAATGAAGTTTCTGTTTGTTGCCAGTTTGTTGTAGGAAAATTTGTTTGTATTTTTCCTTTATTTGATTGCACATCTACCTTTGTATTTGCCATAGACACATTTATATTTCCTGATAACAATTCAGTATTGAGTTTTCCTTTAAAATTGTCAATGGTAACATTACCTGTATCCAAACTTAAATTAAGGTTCCCTTCAAAATTAGTAGCATTAAAGTTTCCTTTATTATAATTGATAGTAATCATACAGTCTTTAGGGATTGCGATTTTAAATGTAGGGAACAAAGGTTGTAAATAACAATACTTTTCGGTTGTAACATTCTGCTGAAAAGGAGTCATTAAAGAAGCTTTAATTGTAATTACCCTACTATTTTCTTCAATTTTCAAAAAGGTTGAATTCTCAGCATAATCTTGCATAGTAATTGCAATTTTAGAGTCATCAGTATGGATAAGTTCTATGAAATCTACATCTAACAACTGAATATCAATCTCTTGATGATTATGAGCTAATTCTTGATAAATCTCTTTTTGGGCAATTATTTGAACCGAAAACAAAACAAATATGTAGGCTAGTAATTTCAAATTTATTCTATAAAAAAGCTTCTCAATGAGAAGCTTTTAAATTTATTGCATATTCTTAGCGGCAATACTTAAAGTAGCATGTGGCACTAATTTCAGTCGTTCTTTTTGTATCAACTTACCAGTTACACGACAAATACCATAAGTTTTGTTTTCAATACGTAACAATGCATTTTGTAAATCTCTAATAAATTTTTCTTGACGCAAAGCTAATTTTACGTTAGATTCTTTAGACATGGTCTCAGAACCTTCTTCAAAGGCTTTAAATGTCGGAGAAGTATCATCTGTACCATTATTACTATCGTTCTTAAATGCACTTCTTAACAAGGTTAAATCTTCTTCAGCATGTGCTATTTTAGCTAAAATAAGTTCTCTGAATTCTTGTAAATCAGCCTCTGAATATTTCTCTTTATGCTCTTCCATATTCTAAATTTTTTCTATTAATAGTTTTGTTTGTACTTCATCAAAAGCAATTTCTATACCATTCTCAATAGTATCTTCTAACATCAACTTTTCAGTAAGTGTTTCCGTTTTTATATATTCTTCATATTCTAGAATTGCAACATCTACAATTCCGTCTTTTTGAATTTGTACTTTTATCTTATCGGTTACATCAAAACCTGATTCTTTTCGTAAATTTTGAATTCTATTAATTAACTCTCTAGCAATCCCTTCTTTACGTAATTTCTCTGATATGGTAACGTCTAATGCTACTGTTAAATTGCCCTGATTGGCAACCAACCATCCTTCAATATCTTGCGAAGATATTTCCACTTCATCGAGTGTCAAGGTAACATTTTCTCCATTAACTTCAAATGATATTTGTTCTTGTTTTTCAACAGCCAAAATATCCTCTTGTGTGAGTTTTTGAATTTCAGCAGCTACAAATCGCATGTCTTTTCCAAACCTAGGTCCCAAGACTTTAAAATTAGGTTTTATGTTCTTTACCAAGATACCTGAAGCATCATCAATCAACTCTATTTCTTTAACATTCACCTCTGCTTTGATTAAATCGGCTACAGCTTCAACATCTTCTTTATCTTGCTCATCTAACACAGGAATCATAATACGTTGTAAAGGCTGACGTACTTTAATCATTTCCTTTTTACGCAAGGACAATACC
>CAYRZY010000193.1:0-6144 GCA_964428855.1 uncultured Flavobacteriaceae bacterium | reverse complement strand
TTAGCAATTATTTTAGTCTTAATAATTGCTGCAATCATTATTATTCCTATTGTTTTTGAGGGTAAAATTATTGATTTGGTAAAGCAAACGGCAAATAAAAACATCAACGCAACACTAGACTTTACAGATGCAGATTTAAGTGTGTGGAGTAGTTATCCGAATGCTGAGGTTTCATTAAAAGAGGTTTCAATTATTAATAAAGCTCCTTTTGAAGGGGATACACTATTCTCAGCCAACACCATCGATTTAAAATTACCAATCTGGCAATTGTTTAAAAAAAATGAGGATATAAGTATTACTAATTTCACCATTGATGGTGCAAATGTTGCCATTAAAGTTGATAAGAATGGCAATGCCAATTATGATATCGCCATTGATAAAAATGAGGATGACAACAATCAATCCGATCCGTTACAACTGAATTTAGAAGCTTATAAAATCACCAATAGTTCTATTTCTTATCATGATGTGTCGAGTAAAATGTTATTACAATTGTCAGACTTAAATCATTCTGGGGAAGGAAATTTCTCATCAGAAACTTCAGAATTAAAGACAAAATCAAGTACTATGGCATCTTTTCAGATGGATAGTGTAGATTATTTAAATAAGCATTCCATTGTATTGGATGCCCTTATTGGGATGGATTTTAAAGAAAGCAAGTACAGTTTTTTAGAGAACAAAGCTCTAATCAATCAATTGCCCTTAGTTTTTGATGGTTTTATTAAATTGAATGAGCAGAATAAAGAAGTTAACATAACATTTAAAACACCATCGTCAGATTTTAAGAACTTTTTAGCTCTGATACCCAAGCAATATTCAAAAAATATAGAAGGTGTTAAAACCACAGGTAATTTTGATGTAAAAGGAACTGTTGATGGTGTAATAGATGAGGTACACATTCCGAAATTTAATATCAGTATCAACTCTAAAAATGCATCGTTTAAGTATCCTGATTTACCAAAATCACTACAAAACATCCATATCAACACAGAAATAACCAATAAAACAGGTCTTGTAAAAGATACGTATGTGCTGATTGACACCTTGTCTTTTAGTATTGATAAAGATGTATTTAATGCCAATGCAAAATTGTTAGATCTAACAGAAAACATGAAAGTTGCTGCTCATATTGATGGGAATTTAAATTTAGCAAACCTTGCAAAGGTCTATCCTGCGGAAGCAGTAAAAGATTTAAAAGGGTTGTTAAACGTAAATGCCAACACCGGTTTTGACATGCTTTCTATAAAAAATGAACGCTATGAAAACACAAGTACCTCAGGTGTATTTAAGCTTTCAAATTTCGAATATATCTCTGATGAATTGAGCAATCCGTTACAGATAAATAAAGCAAGTTTGACCTTGAATCCTAAAACGGTAAAATTGAATAATTTTGATGCTAAATTGGGTAAAACGGATTTTAAAGCAACAGGTGGCATTGATAATTTATTAGGTTTTTTATTCAATAAAGAAAACATAGAAGGAAAATTTAATATTGTTTCAAACACCTTTTCTGTGAATGATTTTATGATGGCAGAAGTGACCCAAAAATCAGATTCGACAATAGCTAAAACAGGAGAAGAAAGTATTAAAATTCCTTCGTTTTTAGATTGTACCATACAGGCCAAAGCCAACACAGTTTTATATGATGACATTACCTTAAAAAATGTTTCAGGTACACTTTTTATAAAAGATGAAAAGGCAACCTTAAAAAACATGAAATCTAATGTTTTTAACGGTGCTTTAGGCTTTAACGGTACGGTATCTACAAAAAAGGCTGTACCTACTTTCACTATGGAATTGGATGCTAAAAATTTCAATATTGGGCAGTCGTTTAAAGTATTAGATTTGTTTAAAGCCTTGGCACCTATTGCAAATGCTGTTGACGGGAAAATAAACTCTAAAATTAGCTTATCGGGGAATTTAAACAGTGATTTTACACCAGATTTAAATTCTTTATCAGGAAATTTATTAGCTCAATTATTAGGTTCAAAAGTATCTACTGAACAATCGCCAATACTAAAAAAACTAGAAAGTAATTTAAATTTTTTAGACCCTAAAAAATTAAGTTTAAAAAATTTAAAAACATCCTTAACCTTTAAGGATGGGAAAGTACAAGTGAAGCCATTTTCTATCAATTATGAAGATATTAAAATTGATATTTCTGGAGGTCATGGTTTTAACAATTCATTAGGTTATGAAGCTGTTGTAAATGTACCTGCTAAATACCTAGGTAAAGAAGTGGTAAAACTAATAGCTCAATTAGATAATACTACGGATGGCAATATTAAAATACCAGTAAGTGCATTAATTTCTGGTAATTTTAAATCGCCCACTATAAAAACGGATTTAAAAGGAGCCGTAAGCAATTTAACCAAACAATTGATAGCCAAACAAAAGGACAAACTCATCAAAGAAGGAAAAGAAAAAGTAGAAGAAACAGTTACTGATGCATTAAAAGATTTGATTGGTGGTAACAAAAAAGAAAAAGACTCAACAGTAATTGACACAACTACAACCAAAAAACAGAAAGAACCCGTAAAAGCGGTTGAAGACCTTGCAAAAGATGCCTTAAATAATATTTTTGGTAAGAAAAAAAATTAACCTTTCGTCAAACTTCTAAACAGGCTTTCTAAATCCTGATTTTTTTGTGAGGATTGTAATAATTTGAGTCCGTTATCATGTGCAAAATCAAAAACTGCAGAACGCATATCTTCTTGAGTATTAAAGGTCAGTTGCCAAGTGGTATCAAAAACATTGATGGCTTTGGTTAATTGCGGAATGGTTTTTAACAATTGTTCTTCAACACGTAAATCAAATTCAACTTCAAGCACTTGTTGTTCATCATTTTTTAATTCATTTAATTTTTTATCAATGATAAGTTTCCCTTTATTGATAATGATTACACGGTCACAAACAGCTTCTACTTCTTGCATAATATGTGTAGAAAACAACACTGTTTTGGTTTTACCAATTTCTTTAATCAAACCTCTAATTTCTACCAATTGGTTTGGGTCTAAACCTGTAGTGGGTTCATCTAAAATTAATACTTCAGGATCGTGTAATAAAGCGGTAGCCAACCCTACTCGTTGACGGAATCCTTTAGATAGCTGGCTTATTTTTTTATGAGCTTCAGGCGTCAAACCCACTTGCTCAATCACTTCTTGAATGCGTTCTTTAGAGACTTTATGTATAGCAGCATTGAATTGTATGTATTCTTTAACATACATATCTAAATACAACGGATTATGCTCTGGCAAATACCCAACCGATTGTTTTACCAACATAGGTTCAGTTGCCACTTGATGTCCGTTTACAGTAACCACACCATCTGTAGGATTGATGTACGTGGTAATAATTTTCATCATGGTAGATTTTCCTGCTCCGTTTGGCCCTAAAAAACCTACTATTTCACCAGAATTGATACTGAAACTGACGGCATCTAATGCTTTTTGATCTCCGTAAGTTTTGGTTATATTTTCGACTACTATAGACATGATGTAAATTTTAATTGTAGCAAAGAAACAAATCTTTCCTCAATTTTCTATACTTTTGGAATGAATACCTTATCTAATCAAGATGTCTTTTATTAAAATCATTAAAATTTTTCTTTTTCTTATTCCTGTTTTATTAATTACGGTTTCTTCTTGTGTAACTTTTAGACAAAGTGATTCAAAAATCATTAAAAAATTTAAAAAAGTAGGCGTATCACCAGAAATCTATCGTGAAAATTACCAAGGGAAAAGCATCCGATTTATCGCTGCAAAACCAATTGACACTAATTTACCAACCTTATTATTCATACACGGATCACCAGGTGCTAGTAAAGACTTTTTTAGTTATTTAGAAGATAACGAATTAAACACAAAGGCAAATGTAATTTCTGTAGATCGTTTGGGGTATGGATATTCTGATTATGGCAATGCAGAAACTTCCATTGAAAATCAAGCAGAGAGTATTTATACGATTGTAAATAAATACAAATTGACCAATGTTGTGTTGATAAGTTGGTCGTTTGGTGTGCCAATTGCTGCAAAAATGATGTATAAGCATCCTGAAATTAAACACAGCGTAATGATTGCTGGTGCTATTTCTCCAAAAGATGAAAAATTCTTCGGTATTGCTAAAGTCTTACGCTGGAAACTGACCAAATGGATGTTTTCTAAAGCGTTTAAAGTCTCTGATAATGAAAAAACGACTCATGTTGAGGAGCTCAATAAAATGTTAAACGATTGGGAGAAAATCAAAGTACCAATGACCTATTATCATGGTACTAAAGATAGGATTGTACCGTATAAAAATATGAATTTCATTACTTCTAAAGTTAATGATAGCTTGCTAAATGCCATTACTGTAAAAGATGCGAATCACTTTATCTCAATAAAACATTATGGAATGGTTAAAGAAGAGTTATTGAGGGTTTTAAAGGAGCTTAACAACTAAGCTGAAATAAACAAATTATCATTATTTTATTCTAAAATTTTATTCTAAATTTGTAACCAATGTATAAGGTTGTGTAACATGGTTATAAAAGAGTATTATTCGCTTGCTGAAGCGTCAGAAATTTTAGGAAAAAGCAAAGAAACGCTTCGAAGATGGGATAGAGAAGGCAAACTAACGGCCGTTAGAGAACCTATGAGTAACTACAGAATCTATAAAAAAGAACAATTAAATTTATTTTTCGACTTGCTTTCAAATGAAACGAATGATGTTGTAGACAATTCAGTAATTCCGAATAACGATTACAAAGTTTTAGAACTTTTTGCAGGTGCTGGAGGTTTGGCAATTGGTTTGGAAAAAGCAGGGATTAAATGTGAAGTTTTAAATGAAATTGACAAATGGGCATGCCAAACTTTAAGAGAAAATAGACCTAATTGGAAGGTGTTAGAAGGAGACATTAAGAATTTTAATTTTAATAAGTATAAAGATAAAATAGATATTGTTACTGGCGGATTTCCTTGTCAGGCATTTAGTTATGCAGGCAAAAAATTAGGAATGAAAGATGCAAGAGGCACTTTGTTTTATGAGTTTGCAAGAGTAGTACAAGAAGTAAACCCGCCAATATGTATTGGCGAAAATGTAAAAGGATTGCTTTCGCATGAAAAAGGAAAAACTATTGAAGGAATGATTTCAATTTTAGATGAAATAGGCTATAATGTAATGCCTGTACAGGTTTTGAAAGCAATTCATTACAATGTTCCTCAGAAAAGAGAACGTGTAATTTTAGTAGGAATAAGAAAAGACATAACTATTAAGTACAATTACCCTAAACCTCATGCTAAAATTTACAATTTAGTGGATGCTTTAAAAAAAGGAGAGCTTTACAATTGTGATGTTCCAAAATCTGAAGGTTCTAAATATCCTGAGCATAAGAAAGTAGTTTTAGATTTAATCCCTCCAAAAGGATACTGGCGTAATTTACCTATAGACATGCAAAAGGAATATATGGGTAAGAGTTTTTATTTAGGTGGCGGGAAAACAGGTATGGCACGTAGAATAGGATGGGATGAGCCAAGTTTAACATTAACGTGTAGTCCTGCTCAGAAACAAACAGAAAGATGCCATCCTGACGAAACAAGACCATTTACAGTTAGAGAATATGCAAGAATTCAAACTTTTCCTGATGACTGGAAGTTTATAGGGTCTGTTTCTCAACAATACAAACAAATAGGAAACGCTGTACCTTGTAACTTAGGACAAGAAATAGGCTATTCAATAGTTAAATTCTTAAATGATTACTATGAAAAATTAAAGAAATCTGATGCGTCAATTTCTTTAGCCAAAGCCATATAACCTTGTTTAAAGAAATCTTCTGTATCTAAGTTGATTATTAATAAGTCTAATTCTTTTACTAATTTTTCATAGAAATTTGGGAATCCAGTCAAGCGATGCCAAAACTCTTTACCGATAATTACTGGGTGTTTTTGGTCAATTTTTTTATAATGTTGGCTTATTTCTGATTCATCACCATATAAAATACCAAGAATTAAGTCGTTATTATTTAAATCAATTGCATTTGTTCTTGCCAAATTAGCAACCGTAGAAAACTTATTTAGTAGCGGATTAACGTCTTCAGAATTTATGGTATTTGGACCAGATTTTAATTGACACCATTTATTACGATGGTACATTTTATCAATAAATTCA
>CAYRZY010000192.1:0-6182 GCA_964428855.1 uncultured Flavobacteriaceae bacterium | reverse complement strand
GATTTCGTTTAGATATCATAAGTTAAACATGCTCGTTTCATGTATTTTTGTTTATTGTTTTCAACGGTCACATGTGTTCGCTATTAATGATTTCGTTTAGATATCATAAGTTAAACATGCTCGTTTCATGTATTTTTGTTTATTGTTTTCAACGGTCACATGTGTTCGCTATTAATGATTTCGTTTAGATATCATAAGTTAAACATGCTCGTTTCATGTATTTTTGTTTATATTTATTACCTGCCTGCTGCAGGCTGGTTTTGAATGGTCACATGTGTTCGCTATTAATCACCTTACATAGGTGTCAAAAGTCTAACATGCTCGTTTCAAAGTTATTCTTTTTCTATATTTTCAATCTGCTCATCTTCTTTAGGTAAAATTCTAATAGCAGGTTTTTTAAATGTTTTTTTATTAGCAATACGTTGCTCTAAAGATAGTAATAACGAAGGAAGTAACAATAAATTGGATGCCATGGCTAATAATAATGTAACAGAAACTAATCCGCCAAGGGCAATAGTTCCCCCAAAACTAGAAACCGTAAATACTAAAAATCCGAAAAACAATACAATTGAGGTGTAAAACATACTTACCCCAGTTTCTCGTAAAGCAGCATAAACCGATTTATTTACTTTCCAATTATTTGCTTGTAATTCTTGTCGATATTTTGCTAAAAAATGGATGGTGTCATCTACTGAAATTCCAAAAGCAATACTAAATACTAAAATGGTTGAAGGTTTTATAGGTACACCTAAAAAACCCATTAAACCTGCTGTGACAAGTAAGGGGAGCATATTTGGCAGTAATGATATTACTATCATTTTAAAAGATTTAAACATCCATGCCATAAAAATAGCAATCAATAAAATGGCTAATGAAAGTGAAATGACTAAATTTTTGATTAAATAATTGGTGCCTTTTAAAAAGACCAATGCTTTTCCTGTTAAAGTTACGGTGTATCTTTCTTTAGGAAATTCTTTGTCAATTCTTGCTTTAAGTCTTTCCTCGATTCGTTCCATTTTATCGATGCCAATATCTTTCATAAAAGTTGTGATACGTGCATATCGCCCTGTTGAATCGACAAAATTATCTAGTAAATCAGAATTTACATTAGAATTTTTAGTGTATGATAAAATGAAATTCTTTTCTTGTGAAGTTGGTAATTGATAGTATTTCGGATTTCCATTATAATAAGCCTGTTTTGAGTATTTTACTATATTCAATACAGATACTGAGGGAGAAAGTTCAGGTATTTCATCAATAATTTCATTGAGTTTGTCCATCCGCTTTAACGTAGAAAGCTTCATAACTCCTTTTTTGCGTTTGGTATCAATCAATATTTCTAAAGGCATAATACCTCCAAATTCTTTTTCGAAAAACACTATATCTTTAAAAAAATCTTCTCCTTTTGGCATGTCTTCTATAACACTACCAGAAACGCGAATCATATAAACGCCAATAATACTACTTACCATAAGTACTATGGAAATGATGTAAACAGTAACACGTTTATTACGCACTATGTTTTCCATCCAATCTATAATTCTTTCTATCCAACGTTTTTCAAGATGTTTTAAATGTTTCTCTTTTGGTTTTGGTAAAAAACTATATATAATTGGGATAATCAATAATGATAAAACAAATATTACAAGAATATTAATTGAAGCAATTACACCAAACTCATTTAATAATTTGCTTTTTGTAAAAATAAAGGTTGCAAATCCTGATGCGGTAGTTACATTAGTCATTAATGTAGCATTACCAATTTTAGAGATTACACGCTGTAAAGACCTGGCTTGATTACCATGTTTTTTAACTTCATTTTGATATTTGTGGATTAAAAAAATGCAATTAGGTACCCCAATAACAATAATTAATGGAGGTATTAATGCAGTTAAAACTGTGATTTCATATCTAAATAAGCCAATGAAACCAAATGCCCAAATTACACCAATACACACTACAAACATGGTAATAAAAGTGGCTCTGAATGAACGAAAAAAGAAAAAGAAGATAACAGAAGTTACTAGTAAAGCTAAAACTAGAAAAATACCAATTTCTTCATTCAAACTTTTAGAATTCATTGTTCTAATATAAGGCATACCAGAAATTTTCACATCAATAGCATTGTCTTTTTCAAATTTTTCAATGGCAGGTTGTAATTTGTTTAAAATAAATTGATTACGCTCAATTGAATTTACAATATCTTTATTAATGTAAATGAGAGTACGTAGCGTTCCTGTTTTTTTGTTAAATAAGAAATTATCGAAAAAAGGTAAATTTTCAAAGAGATCTTGTTTTATTTTTTGAACTTCCTCGTTGGTTTTTGGTTGATTTTCAAAAAGAGGAGCCACTTTAAAACGTTCATTTTCTGTGTCTTTATACAGTTTTTTGATGTCACCAACAGAAACTGTAAAATCGACCAGAGATAAAGAATCTAATTGACGAGATAAAGCATTCCAATTGTTGAATTTTTTTGCAGTATAAATGGTAGAATCGTTAGTAGCGAGTATAATTAAATTGCCTTCATTACCGAAAATGTCTAAAAATTTATTGTATTCTAAATTTACTTCATGGTTTTTGGGCAGTAAATTTGCTTCGGTATACGACATACGCATATACTGCATTTGCGATGCTAAAAAATAAGTAATTAATGCAAGACCGATTAAAATAGGAATCCTTCCTTTGATAATATAGCGAGAGATATACGTCCAAAAATTCATTAAAATAATTGCAAATTTATATTATAAGCAAAGGTACTAAATAGGTTTAGAATCCTAAACTTAATACATAAGTTAATTTCACCGCTAAATTGTCAGAGAATTTAGGATTACTATAGGCTCCGTATCTATAAAAAGAGCTAATACCGAAACCTTTAAATAGATGGTTTAATACAAAGCCAGATTCTAAATAACCTTCATTCATTTTTTTAAAAGCAACTCCAATGTGCTGGCTAGAATTGTCTATAGTTCCGATTGCATATCTTGAAATGAAACTTAAGCGAGGTTTGAATTTCTTACTTATTTCAAAACGATTAAAATCAAAACGAGCTTGTAGGGAAACATACCTGTCAGAAATAAATTCATTAAAAGCCATAGTTTCAAAAGCGTTAGTACCAGATATATTTATGCGTTTTCGCCAAGGATTGATAAATGAATAATTAGGTGTTGCATTGTAGAGGTGTGTTAATGGTGCATCTCCACTAATATAGCCGCCTTGTATTAAAAAACTAGTAGAACTTTTATTTAAAAATTTTATTTGATGTTCAAATTTTAAATTATACTGATTGAAGCTATAATTACCATCTAATATATTATCAAAATTTTTAGCAAACTGTGCCGTTATTTTAGGATATCCTTTTTTAATTGGAAATTTTCCGATAGGTGTATTCATATATTTGCTAAAAGGAGTCCATTTTAAGGCTATAGTTGCCGTGGCCAAATTGTAGTTAGCATAAGTTTGACCATTAGAAATAAATTGATAATCGAATAGCGGATCGTATTTTCCGTTTTTTAATTCCACTTTAGTCTCTAAGTTTGGAAAAACATCATGTTCAAAATTTATACTGTAAGTTTTGTAATTATAAAATTGACTTATATTTACATTTCTTGGGTTGATTAACGAAAATGAAGTTTCGTCAAATAAGAAATCAATTTTTGCAGCCTCTTGAATATCGTCAGTATAGCTTATGCCAAACCATGAATTATTGTCTTTACTTAGCCGTATAAAACCAGCCAAATGATATTTTGTAACTTTATCTTTAAACCCATAAGCTGCATAACTTTCTAATTTAAATTTTTTAGAAAATTTCGGATTAGTAACACCACCAAAACCTAGTCGAAAACCTTCATGATTGTTAAAGTTTATCAACTGACTTAAATCAAAATCAAAATATTTTGTTGGAAAATATCCTTTTAAAATTTTTCTAGCTGAATTTAGTTTTCTTTCAGCACCTTCAGCTACCGAAATACTATCTAGTACTTTATAGGTGTTTAACCCTCGTTCTGTAATAGCATATATTCTATATTTATCCCAATATTCTTCATTTCTATTTGAAACATTATCATCAATTCTTATCGTTGAAGCAGAATTGATAACTTTTACAGGATTATTAATTTCAATATTAAAATTTTTACTTTTTGAAATTAAATAAGTAGCATCAGTAAGGTCTTTTTGTTTGGTGTTTACAATTGAATCATTTTTAGGTTCATTTCCTTCAAATTTTATAGTGTTACCAAAAATATTTACATTCTTTTTTTTCTTTCCTTTTAGGACAGTTATTGTTGTTTCATCAGGAAACCAAATTTTATTAGTAGGATAATAAATAAAATTTTGTTCAGCTTTTATAGTTACAATACCTCTTATTTCTGCGATAGCTTTTTCTAACGCATAGCTTTTAGAGTGAATAAACAAAAGGCCTTCTAAACCTAATTTTTTCTCATTATTTTTGAATTTATAATGAATCATATAGGCTGGGCCTTGCTCATTGTAAACAGTGTCTAGTATTTTATAATTGTAATTTTTTAATGCATTTTTAGCTAAAGGATTTACATAATTATTACCCAATAAAGTGTAGACTTCATCGTAAAAAGAAAAGCTTTCAATGTCTAAAGCGATAAATTCGTAAATAGGGTTTTTAAAGCCAGCCATTCTAGAAGCTAATATGGTTTCTTTTTTGTTTTTACCCCTTTTAAAGGTGTGTTCTGCAATTTTTTCGGTAATATATAAATGGTGTTTGTTAATTTGTTTTTTGAATTTGTAATTTGAAGAATCTAGTTTTTTAAAAACTAACGTGTTGTTTCTTTTAACAAAGACAGAGTCTATGGTTCCTTTGATAGAGTCAGGGTTAGCGGTAACTAAAAGTTTGTTGTACAGCGTATATTTAAAAGTATTTAATGCTTTTAAACTATTGTTTTTATCTCTGTTTTTTATGGTATTACGGATGATTTTCAAGGCAGGATTCTCAGTAGCAATCACTACCACTTCTTGTAAATTTTCTAAGCTAGGTTCTAATAAAATAGTAATGTGTTTCTTGTTTTCTTCTAAGCTTATTTTTTGTGTTTTATAACCAATATAAGAAACGGTTAGCTCTGTAGTATTTGTCTTTGAAATGATGTTGAATTTCCCTTTGGTATCTGTATATTCGCCAATACCTGTATTGGTTATTACTGTTGCGAAGGGTAATGTTTTTTTAGTGCTTTTATCTTTGATAATACCAGATAAATTAGTTTGTCCTAAAATTAGAAACGGAAATAATAGAATAATAAAAAAAACAATTATTTTCATATGCTATATCTCTATTAATCTTTTTTTGAGAGTTGAAATTTTAGATACAATCGTTTTCATAACTCAAAGAAAGGCAAAAAATAAAAACATCTTAGAAAGTTAGATACTTTTAACAAAAGTTTAATTACAGGGTAATAGTCAAAAAATTTGAAACTGCCTGCCGTTTACGTCTAAATAAAAGAATACCTCGCAACCTACTTAACTGGTTGAGGTGGTTTATTTAGAGTTAGATAGTCATAATTTCTATTTCTTTTTTATCAAATAAATCATCAATAGTTTTGATGTGTTTATTGGTCATATCTTGAATGTCGCTTTCGGCATTTTTTTCAAGATCTTCAGAAATGTCTAATTTTTTAATGTCATTATTGGCATCTCTTCTGGCGTTTCTAACACTTACTTTATCATCTTCAGCTTCAGATTTAGCTTGTTTTACTAAATCTCTACGACGTTCTTCTGTTAAAGCAGGAACATTAATGATTATAGACTCTCCGTTATTCATAGGGTTAAAACCTATATTGGCGAGCATAATACCTTTTTCAATTTCTTGAAGCATGTTTTTCTCCCAAGGTTGAACTGTAATAGTTCTAGCGTCAGGTGTGTTTACATTGGCAACTTGAGCCAAAGGAGTCTGAGAACCGTAATAGTCAACCATTACACTTCTTAACATAGCAGGTGATGCTTTACCAGCTCTAATATTTGCTAATTCTCTAGTGAGATGCTCTAAAGCATTTTCCATTTGTTCTTTAGCAGTGTCTATTATGAATTGTAGTTCTTCGTTCATGGTATTAGTATTTGTCTCTTGTCTCTTGTCTCTTGTCTCTTGTCTCTTGTCTCTTATCTCTTATCTCTAAGAGACCCAAAGATACAACAAAAGTTAAATTTCAGTATTCAGTCTACTA
>CAYRZY010000191.1:3093-6257 GCA_964428855.1 uncultured Flavobacteriaceae bacterium | reverse complement strand
TACAGGGTTGCATTTAATAGGCAAACTTAAGGGTAGTAAGAAAGATGTAGAAGTTTCAAATTATTTAAGTCAAAATGGAATTATAGCTCACCCTTTAAGTAAATACTATATTGGGAATACTTATAAAAACGGATTGGTAATGGGCTATTATTCTGTTAATAATAAGCTTATTAAAGAGAATATAAATAAAATGGCAAAAGTGTATGAATGTTTTTTGATTTCCTAAATGGAATGTTTTTTCAATAACAAAAGAGTATCTCTGTTGCTAAATATAAAAAAGCCACTTCTTACAAAGTGGCTTTAATATTCTATATAATTAATGTAAAGTTAAAGGTTCTTAGTCAACAACCATGCACCTTTATATTCTGTTTTTTTTATTCTGTCTAAATTATTAACAGCATTGCTTCTTTCAGCATAACTTGCATAAGCAACTTGAGTTAAGCCCTTATTATCAACTCCAAGAACTCTAGCTTTATAACCATTTTTAACCAGCTTAGCTACCATACGTTGAGCATTTTCAGAATTTTTATATACTCCTGCAATTATATGAAAAGGCTTCTTGTAAAAATTTACATTTGAAGGTAAATCTTTATCTTTAGCATCATTAAAAGACGTTGTATCTGTATCTTCGTTAACCTCCTCTTCTTTTGCTTCTTCAACTTTTAGCTTAACAACTTTAAACTCAGTACGTCTATTTAATTGGTGTTCTTCTTTAGAACATCTTACACCGTCAGAACAATTATTAACTAATTTTGTCTCTCCAAAACCTTCACTTGTTAATCTACTTGCATCAACACCTTTAGAAACTAAATACTTAATAGTAGAATTAGCTCTTAATTTAGATAGTTTTTCATTGTATCTTTTAGAACCTCTAGAATCTGTATGTGATGTTGCATGTATTTTCATTTCAGGATATTTATTCATCACCTCAATTACTTTAGCTAACTCTTCTACTGCATCTTTGCGAATGTTCCATTTATTGAAGTCAAAATAAATCCTATCAATATTAACCAATACCTCATCACCGACAGCTATAAATTCAGGCTCTAAGAATACATCTTGTTTAATCGGCTCAGCACCTATATCATTCACAGTTGTAACTTCTATTTCTTTTCTTAAAAAGCCGTCATTTGTACCTACAATAGTATATGTAGCATCACAAGGCACGTCAAAAGTATACGTAGCGTCTACTTCATCAGCTGCAGTGATTTGTAATTGTTTACCATCACTGTCTAAAATTGCTACCATAGCTCCAGGCATCAATGCTTTTGTCTCATCATTTCTAACAACTCCTTTTATTGTCTGTAAACATTCAATAAAAAACTTTTCGTCTACTTTAAATGAATAAATATCATCATCTCCTTTTCCTTCTTTTCTATTTGAAGAAAAATAACCCATATGCTCATCTCTTAATATATAAGCAAAATCATCTTTAGAGCTATTTAATGGTTCTTCTAAATTAAGAGGAGTAGAGACAGAATTGTCATATATTTTACTTATAAAAATATCTAAATTACCATACCCTTCATGTCCATTTGAAGAAAAGTACAATACATTGTTCTCATCTATATGAGGAAACATTTCACGCTCTTCTGTATTTATTTTTGGCCCTAAATTTCTAGGCTCACTATAGGAACCGTCACTATTAATATCAACAACAAAAATATCTGTCTTACCAATAGATTCAGGTCTATCAGAAACAAAAAACAGCTTTGACTCATCAACATTTAAAGATGGTGAACCTGTTGAAAACTCTTTGTCGTTAAATGGTAACTTAATAACATTTGTCCATTCTCCATCTGCACCAATAGATGCTTTATACAATTGAATATTATCCATACCAGTAGAACTCTTTACAGATCTATCCTTGTCATTATAGTTATTGGCAGTAAAATAAACTGTCTTTAAATCTTTAGTAAAAGTTACAGTAGCTTCATGTTGTTTTCTATTTACATCGCCACGCAAACTTCTTTTATTAACAATTTGCCCTGTACTATCTATATCGCCTATGAACAAATCTAGATAAGCTTGATCATTATCCCAAGTTCTTCTAACAATTCTAATTTTTTCGGTTGGAGATGCAAAAACAACTTTGTCTTTACCATAAAAATCAACTCCAAAATCAGAGTTTTTAGTATTAACATCTAACAATCGAATACTGTGCTTACCAGGTGATGATTGTGCAACTAAAACCAAACTACACAATAATAAACTAAGCGTAATAATTTTCTTCATATCTTTTTATTTTTTATCTCTAGTTTTTAGGGGAATTTTTTCTAAAAAGATTGAGATTTCTAATAGCAAATTTAACAAATAAATTTTAACCCTTATAAAAACTATAGATAGGTTTTTTAAAAAAACACTTGTTTTGTATCTAAAATGCTGATTTTAAATAACTTAAATGCTTTTAATTATTTGATTTTTTTCTTCTAATTGGGGTTTTTCAATGAATTTCAAGGCTTTATAGTCTAATTTCCAGCCAAAAGTACCTACCATTTGTTCTATAATTTTAACAGTTTCTAAAGCTTTCGATTTTGCTGAAATTAGCAAATCACTATCTGGAATTTTCTCTTCTATATTTACTTTTACTTTTCTATTCAATTCACTCAAATCTGCCGCTGCAAACTTATTAAAAAGTCCATCTTTTACATCGTAATATTGAATATCAGTTTCTATACTTAAAATTTCAGGCTCTGGGAAATGTTCTAAAACTAAAGTCTTATCAGTAAGGTTTGATTGTAATCTAATTTTTTTCATGTCAAAACCAACAAACACTTTAGCATTTGCTAAAACTATGGCTTTCTTTTTACTCGACACCAAACTTAAAAACACATCCTTTACATCTTCAAAGTGCATAATTTCAGAAAAATCACCTTCTACAGTAATCATTTTAGACACATTTCTAATTCTCTCTAACAAAACAACTGATTGCTCTTCTGTTTTTTGCTTTGAAAATCGATTTCTATAAAAAAGCATTATTGCTCCTATAAACAAACTTCCAACTAGTATTCCTAAAATAAAATCCATTGATTAAAAATTCAATAATTATGTGTTATTCTGTAAATATATTCTATTTTTTTAAATACATCTCCTTAAAAAAGGATGGTTTCACCAAAGTCTTAACCCTTTGAAAAGGGATATTTGGGCAAAGCCCTAACCCTTCG
>CAYRZY010000191.1:0-2993 GCA_964428855.1 uncultured Flavobacteriaceae bacterium | reverse complement strand
CAAAGCCCTAACCCTTCGTTGCTCTCAGCATTTCTCTTTTTCCTGGAGGGCCAGGTAATCTTTCCACAATAAATCCAACTTCTTGCATGGCTCTTCGCACACTTCCTTTGGCTGAGTAAGTTACTAAAACTCCTCCAACCTTCAATGCTTCATACATTTTCTTAAAAATTTCAACTGTCCATAGTTCAGGCTGCACTCTTGCCCCGAAGGCATCGAAATATATTAAATTATATACATCCTTATCATCTATCTCACTAAAAAACTGTTCTCGCTTTGTCAAACTAAAACTATTTGAAACATCATGTTTTTTATCCCACGAAAGTGAATGTATCTCATCAAAAATAGACTGTTCATTGTCTGCTTTAAGCTCAGAAACATAATTTAGTTGGAAAACTTCTTCTTGCTTTACAGGATACCCTTCAACTCCAACATAATCTATAGTTAATTGATGCTTTTTTGCTTCTAAATAAGTAATAAAAGCATTTAAACCTGTACCAAAACCTATTTCTAAAATACTTATAGTATCTGAAGCTGCAAAAAGACTTAATCCATGTTTGATAAACACATGATAAGCTTCTTGAATAGCTCCATGTTTTGAATGGTATTGTTCATTCCATTCTGGTAAATGAATGGTTGTAGAACCGTCTGAAGTAATTAATATTTCTCGTTTCAAAATTAATGAATCAATAATTTTTTAATTTTAGGAATTGGCCCTGTACATCTTGTTTTATGACAAGTAATACAAGTATTTATAGACTTATTGAAATAATAAACCGTCGAATCAGAGCTGGAAGAAAATGTACTTTTCTGATAATTTACAAATTGTTCTGCTAAAACATCAAACTCAGTATCTCTATCTGTAGAATCTGTTAAAACTGCTGAGTGAATGGTCATAAATTTTTCAGGAAAAGATTGTAATGTTTCTTTACCAATAATCTGAGCTTTAGCAACCTTATTCACTTCATATATTTGACGCATCAACAAAGCCATTTCAGAAGGTTCATACATTAAAGGTTTTTCCTTTTTAACCTCTTGATTTTTAGTAGTTGAATTACAAGAAAGCACTACTAAACAAATGATGAAAAATCCTGTTATTCTAGCCATTACTCTTTCATTAAAACACCATCAGCTTCAAAAGCATACGTAAATTTAGGTTCTGTGATTTTTACAATCTCTTCTTCCGTTTCTCCTGCATCTTTTGCATAATGCTTTAATTCATCTACAGTAGTTTCAGTAACAAAAGCCCTACCTTCAACAACAACTTCTTTAGTATCAGAATCTAAAGGCATAAAGAAACCATAATCTTTAAATTTCACCATAGACTCTTCTTTATTACCTAAATCTAACTTCATCCAACATCCTTTTTTCTTACAAACTTCATTGATTGAAGAAGTAAACTTCACATTGATAGTATCTCCTTTCTTAAGCTCTTTAAATTTTTTAGCCATAAGCTCTTTAGAAACCGCATGTTCATCAGTAATTTTATCGCCAAAAGATGAATAAACTATAGCATCTGTTGACTCTTGAATTTCTTTCTTAGTTTCTTTACAAGCGATTACGGTAATTAAAAAAACTATTACAATAATTATATTTTTCATTTTAAAATATTTAGTATTCCAAATTTACAACATAAACTTCTATTTGATATGATTTTTACACTGAAAATATCTATAAAATCAACAACCTCAATTCAAGAGTAAAGGGTGTGTTTCAGAAAAAATATTTTATAACAGAAGCAAGCCTTAAAAAATTAAACCCTCAATGAGGGATTAAAAATTATTTCTCTACAATTACTATTTTTAAAATATGTAATTTTGTACTTACAACAGCATTGATTATGAGTACAACAATAGACATTCAAAAAATTTCAAAATCTAAAATCTCTGAAGTAGATTTTAACAATTTACCATTTGGTCAGGTAACTTCTGATCATATGTTTATTTGTGATTATAAAGATGGTCAATGGCAACAACCAAAAATTATCCCTTATCAAAATTTCAGTTTAGACCCTTCTGCTCGTATTTTTCATTATGGGCAGTCCGTTTTTGAAGGAATGAAAGCTTATAAAGATGACAAAGATAAAGTTTGGTTATTTAGACCTTTAGAAAATCAAAAGCGTATTAATATTTCTTCTGAAAGATTGTCAATGCCAGCTTTTCCTGAAGATTATTTCATGGATGGTTTACTCGCTTTAGTAAAATTAGAAAAAGATTGGATTCCTCAAACTGAAGGAAGTTCATTATATATAAGACCTTATATTTTTGCAACAGGAACAGGGTTTCATGCCTCACCAGCAGATGCCTATAAATTTGTTATTGCTTGCTCTCCTTCTGAAAGTTATTTTTCAGGAAAAGTTAAGGTTCTGATTGAAGAAAAATATTCTCGATCTGCTAATGGTGGTGTGGGCTTTGCAAAAGCTGGCGGTAATTATGCTGGGCAATTTTACCCAACACAATTAGCAAAAGCAAAAGGATACCAACAAGTAATATGGACTGACGATAATACACATGAGTATATTGAAGAAGCTGGTGCGATGAATGTTTTTATTAGAATTGGAGACACCTTAATTACAAGCCCCGTTAGTGATCGAATTCTTGATGGTATTACTCGAAAAAGTGTAATAGACATTGCAAAAGATGAAAAAATATCTGTAGAAATACGTAAAATTACAGTAAGCGAATTGGTTGAAGCGTCTAAAAATGGTTCTTTAAAAGAAATGTTTGGAGCGGGTACAGCTGCTGTGATTTCTCCTATTAACGGATTTGGTTATCGAGAAAAGGATTACGAGTTGCCTGAACTTGAAAATAGTTATGCTTCTCGATTTAAAAAACGTATTACTGACATACAGTACAATCGCGCTGAAGATAAATTTGGGTGGAGGTATTTGGTTGAATAAGATGCAAGACCGCTTCGCTTTATGACACTAGACGCAAGACTGTACCTTAAATCCGCATGTTTATAAATTAAGACAAAAATCATCAATAATTTACAGT
>CAYRZY010000190.1:0-6312 GCA_964428855.1 uncultured Flavobacteriaceae bacterium | reverse complement strand
ACCTACCAAATGATAAATCAGTCAATCTATATCCAAGTTTAGGTCTATTTGAAGGTACAAGTATAAATGCTGGAAGAGGTACAAAAATGCAATTTCAAATTTTTGGAGCACCTTATCTAGATAAAAAGATATATCCTTTTTCATATACGCCTCAAGTAAATATAGGAGCGAAATCTCCCAAACAAAAAGACAAACTATGTAATGGATTAGATCTAAGGGCAAATAAAAAATTAAATATAATTAAGCTAGACTGGTTGATTGACGCTTATAAAAACACACCAAAAGGCAAAGAGTTTTTTCAAGCTACATTCACAGCACATGCCGGCACAAAAAAATTACAACAGCAAATTGAAAGCGGTATGAATGCTGATGAAATAAGAGCTACTTGGCAAGCTGACATAGAGTTATTTAAGAAAACAAGAGCGAAGTATTTGATGTATGATTGAGTTAATGATCTTTTAATTTTCCTTGATAAAAAACTTGCTGTAAGGCACCACGGATATTTAATGAATACAAGTTTCTATTTTTTCTAGTAGGATACACCCTATTTGATAAAAAGATAAATACTAACTTTTCTTTCGGGTCAGCCCAAACGAAAGCACCTGTGAATCCTGCATGTCCAAAACTCTCTGGACTCACTTCTGGAGCAGGATAAGCATCTTTTAAAGACAAAGTATCATTCCCTATTAACGGTTTATCAAAACCTAGCCCTCTCCTATTTTTATTTTCTGGGTATTGTATTTTAGTAAACTCTTTTACGATGGCTTCAGAAAAATAACGTTTCCCTCCATAAACTCCATAATTTTGATACAACTGCATTAGTTTAGCCAAATCAGTTGCAGTACCAAATAGACCTGCATTACCAGAAATACCACCTAATAATGAAGCATTCTCGTCATGTACCCACGCTTTCGTTAATGATTTTCTAAACAGCGTGTCTATTTCTGTTGGAACTATTTTGTTCTTGAATTTTTTAGTTTTAGGTAAAAAACCCAAAGTACTAGCTCCTAAAGACTTGTAAAAAATTTCCTGAAGATATGTAGCGTAAGACTGACCTAATAATTGTGAAATTAATTCAGGGAAAATTAAAAAAGTTAATCCAGAATATTTGTATATTTTTTCACTAGAGACCTTAGAACGATCAATTATCCTATACATTTTCTTATCAAACCTGTTGCTTACATATAAGTTATCATAAATTTGATTTGTAAATCCTTTCCTAGGTTTCCTTTTTATAAATCGTTTTTTTATTTTTCCATTCTTACGTATAACTTTATTCAAAAAAACAATGTAAGGCTCTAATCCTGACTGATGAGCTAAAATTTCACGTAATGTAAGTTCTTTTTTATCCTTTATATCTCCCCATCTTTTCCAATACCTGCTAAATGGCTGATCTAAGTCAATTCTCCCTTCATCAACTAACTTCATTAAAGCTGGCAAAGCACCTGCTATTTTAGTGACTGACGCCAAATCATAAACATCATCTAAATCTACTTTTTGTAGACTATCATAGGTGTGAAAACCATAAGCTTGATGAAAAATGATTTTACTATCCTTGGCTACTAAAACCTGAGCTCCAGGAAAGGCATTACTTTGAATACCCAGCGTCATTATAGAATCTACATTCTTATAGATATATGTCGAATCTAAGCCAACTTCAGAAGGGTTTGCATACTCCAATACATCTTGTGCTTTTAAACAAGAAACCGATAACAACAGACAAAAGAGTATAATTTTTGAATGTGTTATCGGTTTCATAAGTTGATAATAGTTATGTTAAGCCAACACTTCTTGTACTTTATCGGCTGCTTCTTGAAATTCAGTAGCAGAAATAATTTCCATACCACTTTTATCTATCAATTCTTTAGCTTCTTTAGCATTGGTACCTTGTAAACGCACAATAATTGGTACATTAATAGCATCACCCATATTCGTATATGCATCAACCACCCCTTGTGCAACTCTATCACAACGAACAATACCACCAAAAATATTTACTAAAATTGCTTTAACATTGGTATCTTTTAAAATGATTCTAAAAGCAGCTTCTACTCTTTTTGCATCAGCAGTACCACCTACATCTAAAAAGTTAGCAGGCTCACCACCGGCTTGTTTGATTAAATCCATCGTAGCCATTGCTAATCCTGCTCCATTTACCATACACCCTACATTTCCGTCTAAATCAACATAATTCAACCCTTCTGCTCTAGCCTCTACTTCAATTGGGTTCTCTTCACGTAAATCACGCATTTCTGCATAATCTTTATGTCTGTACAATGCACTATCATCTATAGAAACTTTAGCATCAACCGCTAAAATTTTATCATCAGAAGTTTTTAATACTGGGTTGATTTCAAACATGGTTGAATCAGACTTCACAAATGCTGTATATAATGCAGAAACAAATTTTACCATTTCTTTTAATGCTCCACCAGACAGCCCTAAATTAAAAGCAATTTTACGTGCTTGAAATCCTAACAAACCTACAGCAGGATCAATTTCCTCAGTATAAATTAAGTGTGGAGTTTCTTCTGCCACAGTTTCAATATCCATCCCACCTTCAGTAGAATACATAATCATATTTTTACCAGTTGCTCTATTCAATAAAACAGACATATAATACTCTTCTGGCTCATTATCACCAGGATAATAGACATCTTCTGCAACCAGCACTTGATGTACTTTTTTACCTTCTGGTGGCGTTTGAGGTGTTATCAACATCATCCCTATAATATCTTGAGAGATAGACTCAACTTCACCTAAATTCTTGGCTAGCTTTACACCACCACCTTTACCACGACCACCTGCATGTACTTGAGCTTTGATTACCCACCAACCAGTGCCAGTTTCTGTTGTTAATTGCTTCGCTACCTCAACAGCTTCTTTATGGTTATGAGCAATTCGACCTCTTTGTATTCTAACTCCAAAACTATTTAATATTTCTTTTCCTTGATATTCGTGTAAGTTCATTTTATCTAATTTGAAAATATATTCTACAAAAATAACAAACTAGTTGACAATCTGAACTCCTTTTTAAATAAACTTCTCATTAAATTTTAGAAATGTTAATATTCTTTGAGATTTATCAATTTTCAATTAAATACTTTACTTTTGCATAATAATATAGCTATACACAAATCCATATATAAATGAAGTACTGTTTATTACTCTTCTTAGTATTTACAACTACAAGTATTTTTTCTCAACAAAAACCAAAAGAAATCAAAGCTTTAAGGATTGATAATTCACCAACAATAGACGGTGTTCTTGATGAATATTTTTGGTTAAATACAGATACCGCAAAAGACTTCTTCTTGTATGAGCCTGAAAGTGGTGGCCCAGAACGAGAAAATAAAAAAACAACCGTAAAAGTAGCTTATGATGATGAAGCTATTTATTTTGGAGTTACACTTTATGATGACACACCTAATAAAATTCCCAAACAATTCGCTGAAAGAGATAAAATTGGGATTGTAGATTTCTTTTTGGTTAGTATTAATCCAAACAATGATGGTAATTATGATACTGAGTTTTTTGTAATGAGTACGGGGGCTCAAGCTGACGCGAAAGTAAATGGAGAAAGAGAAGATTATAAATGGAGTGCTGTTTGGTACAGTAAAGTAAAATATAATGATAATGGGTGGGTTATTGAAATGAAAATACCCTATTCTTCCTTAAGATTTTCTACCAATGTTGAAACTTGGGGCATCAATTTTTATAGAAAAATTAATTATTTAAACGAATTCTATTCATGGAATTATATCAATCCAGAAATAGGAAATTACACGCAGTACTCTGGCTTATTAACAGGTCTTAAAAACATCAAACCTCCTGTTCGCCTTAGTTTTTCACCTTATGCTTCGGCTTCATATTCTACAGATGGTAAAAACGCTGCTTTTGAGAAAAGTATAGGTTTAGACTTAAAGTATGGCATCAGCGAAAGCTTCACCTTAGACGCTACTTTAATTCCTGATTTCGGTCAAGCTAAATTTGATGATTTAGAATTGAACTTAGGCCCTTTTGAGCAACGATACGATGAACAACGTGCTTTTTTTACTGAAGGAACAGAACTTTTTAGCAAAGGTCGTTTATTCTACTCTCGAAGAATCGGAAACAGACCTGTGGGCAACAGATCTGTAAAAAATAATTTAGAGGATGGTGAAGAGATTATTGAAAATCCAAAAAAAGTAAATATGCTCAATGCCATTAAAATCTCAGGTAGAACAAAAAAAGGATTAGGTATTGGTTTTTTTAATGCCATTACAGAAAGAACATATGCTACTATTAAGAACACAATTACTGAAGAAACACGCTCTGAAATAACAGAACCTCTAGCAAATTACAATGTACTGGTAATCGACCAACAATTCAACAAAAACTCTTCAGTAAGCCTTGTAAACACCAATGTTACCAGAAATGGAAATTTTAGAGATGCCAATGTAACTGGATTATTATTTGATATTTCTGATAAGAAAAACAAATACAAAGTTAGGGGTAATTTAAAAATGAGTAATGTTTGTGAGAATGGAGCAACTACTGATGGTTATTCAGGCTATTTACGCTTATCAAAAATTTATGGAAATTTTCAATATGGCATTGCTCACTTCAGAAATGATGATAGTTATGATATTAAAGATCTAGGTTTTCAACGTAGAAACAACCATGCAAATTATTTTGGTGATGTCTCTTATCAAATTTTCAAACCTACAAAACACTTTAATAAAATTAAAGTTAGTCTAGATGCTGAAATTGAATACCTAAATAGCAATAACGAATACTTAGGAAATCAATTTGAACTTGATGCTTTTTTGGTAACTAAAAATAGATTTGCTTTTGGAGGAGGAATCGAAACAAATTTTGGCAATCAATACGATTATTTTGAACCTAGAGTAGCTGATCGTTTCTTTAAACAAAAAGGAATCTTAGAAGGTTCAGCCTGGATTTCAACCGACTATAGAAAAAAATTAGCTGTTGATATTCGCACCATTGCAGGAAAAAGAATGAATACTAATGAAAATTTTGTGTATCTTAATATTTCACCTCGCTATCAATTTACGGATAAATTCCAATTAATTTACGGCTTTGAATATTCAAAATTAAAAAATGAAAAAGGGTGGGTTAATAAATTAGATACTGATGCTATCATTTTCGGAAATAGAGATGTTAAAACTTTTACCAATTCTTTATCAGGAAAATTAAGCTTTAACATAAAATCTTCAATATCACTTTCATTTAGACATTATTGGTCGCCAGTACAATATAATACTAACTTTTTTGAACTGAATAATCAAGGTGCTTTAAACAATCATTCATACACTGATAATCATGATATCAATTATAATATTTGGAATTTAGACTTGAATTATTCATGGGAATTTGCCCCTGGCAGTCAATTGGTAGCTTTATATAGAAATTCTATTTTCAATAAAGATGACTTATCACATTTAAGTTTTAATAAAAATTTAGACAATCTCTTTCAAGAATCTATCACCAACAATTTCTCTCTTAAGTTTATCTATTATTTAGATTATAACAAAATTAAAACTTGGTTATAATTAAAAGATATTTATGTAAATTCACACAATTATTTTAGACTATGATTATTGCAAAAAATATACATAAGTACTACGGAGATTTAGAAGTCTTAAAAGGTGTAGACTTACATATCAAACAAGGTGAAATAGTTGCTATTGTTGGCCCATCTGGTGCTGGAAAAACCACCTTATTACAAATTTTAGGCACCTTAGATAAACCTAGCAATACTAATAACGCCACTTTGAATGTACATCAACAAAGTGTTTTACAACTTAAAGACAAAGCCTTATCAAAGTTTAGAAATGAACATATTGGCTTTATATTTCAATTCCATCAATTATTGCCTGAATTTACTGCTTTAGAAAATGTATGTATTCCTGCATTTATAGCTAACAAACCAAAAAAAGAAGTTGAATTAGAAGCTCAAAAAATATTAGCTTTTTTAGGGTTGGCTGACAGAACCGAACACAAACCCAATGAACTTTCCGGTGGCGAACAACAACGCGTTGCTGTTGCCAGAGCTTTAATAAACAAGCCTAAAGTTATTTTTGCTGATGAACCTAGTGGTAATTTAGATACAGCCTCTGCAAAAAACTTACATGAATTATTTTTCAAATTACGAGATGAATTCAATCAAACTTTTGTGATTGTTACTCATAATACCGAGCTGGCAAATATGGCTGATCGGAAGTTAGAAATGAAAGATGGAGTTATTGTTCGGTAGTGTTCAGTGTTCAGTGTTCAGTGTTCAGTGTTCAGTGTTCAGTGTTCAAAATA
>CAYRZY010000189.1:0-6314 GCA_964428855.1 uncultured Flavobacteriaceae bacterium | reverse complement strand
AAATATCATTGTATAAAGCATGGTTGTTGATTACCCAGTATCAAAATTTTTCTACATTAGATCATCAGTTAAAGGAAAAGATAAAATCATTTAGAAAGGATACTTCTAGATTAAAAAAAATGCAAAATAGAGAAACTATTTTGCGATATCAGTATATCAATGCCATCCTCAAAAAAACGTATACGGTCAATACAGATACGGCAACGGACTTACGTTTTAAATTGGATAAAATTTTAACACATAAAATTTTCGGTTATGTAATTTTTGCAGGAATTTTAATGTTTATTTTTCAATCAATTTTTGATTGGACAAGTGTACCAATGGATTTTATTGATGTTTCTTTTTCGAAATTAAGTAATTATGTGAAGCATCATTTTTCAGAGGGAGTTTTTACAAATTTATTAGCAGATGGAATCATTCCTGGAATTAGTGGAATTTTAATTTTTGTGCCTCAAATAGCCATCTTATTTTTTTTAATATCCATTTTAGAAGAGACAGGTTATATGAGTAGAGTGGTTTTTTTAATGGATAAAATTATGCGTCGCTTTGGCATGAGTGGTAAAAGTGTAATTCCGTTAATATCTGGGACCGCCTGTGCCATACCTGCAATTATGGCTGCTAGAAATATTAGTGGTTGGAAAGAGCGTTTAATTACTATTTTAGTGACTCCGTTTACCACTTGCTCTGCAAGGTTGCCAGTATATGCGATTATCATTGGGTTGGTGATTCCTGATCAACGTTTTTTAGGAATTTTCAGTCTGCAAGGTTTGACCTTAATGGCACTATATCTTATGGGCTTTGTGGCAGCAATAGCCTCAGGTTATTTGTTGCATAAAGTATTGAAAATAAATGAAAAGAGTTTCTTTGTCATTGAAATGCCTAACTATAAATTACCATCATTAAAAAATGTGCTGTTTACAGTATTAGAAAAAACAAAAGCCTTTGTATTCGGAGCGGGTAAAATAATTTTAGCACTCTCTATCGTATTATGGTTTTTAGCCTCTAATGGACCGGCAACCTATAAAAATGCAGAAGAGGTTTTGACCAAAGAGTATAGAGATTTACAACTGCCTCAAGATGAGATGCATCAAAAAATCGCATCGTATAAATTAGAGCATTCTTATATTGGTATTGCTGGTAAAGCTATTGAGCCTGCAATAAAACCTTTGGGTTACGATTGGAAAATTGGTATTGCATTAATAACCTCATTTGCGGCAAGGGAAGTCTTTATAAGTACTTTGGCAACCATTTATAGTGTAGAAGATGACAATACAGCAACGATTAAAGAACGAATGGCTGCTGAAATAAATCATGATACTGGTAAAAAAAGATTTAATTTTCCTGTGGGAATGTCCTTACTTATTTTTTATGCTTTCGCTATGCAATGTATGGGGACTTTGGCTATTGTAAAACGAGAAACGAATACTTGGAAATGGCCTTTGTTACAGCTTTTCGGAATGACAGCTTTGGCTTATGTATTGGCATTACTTACCTTTACCATATTAAGTTGATAATATGATACAAGATGTATTAGTATATATTGCTCTTGCTTTGGCTCTTTTATTTTTAATAAAGAAGTTCTTTATTAAGGATAAGAAGAAATCAACTTGTGATTCGGACTGCGATTGTTAATGAAACTCTATTTTGAGTATTCAAAATAGTAAGTTTCATTAATCCCGCTCTATAGCGGGATCTCAAAGATTGAATGAAAGTCTATTTTGGTTTCGAATGCCCAAAAGAAAGTCTAATCCGTCTGACGTCGAGGCAGGTTAATCCCATTAATGTGCATGAGTATTAATCAGAAAATTACGTTGGGTATAACATAAAAACTCAAGACTTTGAGAACAAAGAATAAGCACAGCGAAGTCTTGTCTCTTGCATCGAAGCGGTCTTGTCTCTGATGTTTCTTGCCCTTTCTATATAGTCATTATTTCAAATCTTATTTCTTAACCAATACTACTTTTTCTAATTGTTTCTCGATAACCATTTTATAGAATTCTTTTAAAGCATCATAATACAAAGGAGAGAGTATTGATGAATTAATTTTAGTACTAGAAATCACCTGCAATTTATTACCCTTAACTGTTGTCATAAATTTAAACACACCTAAATTTTCAGGTAATGAGATAGCTGAGTTTTTTGGTGTAGACTCTATTTGGTAGCCTTCTGGCAACTCAATTGAAATGGTAAATTTATCTTCCCAAGGGGTGCCGAAATCTACAGGGAATTCGCGTTTTTCTAGTGTAAAAGGATTTTTATTTTGGGTGTGAAAAAGTAATGGTGATAAATACATTTTATCACCAATAATTTCTATTTGACTGTCTGATTCAAATTTAAACTGATAAATTAGTGATTTTGATAAATCTTCTTTGTTGGTTATTTTAATTTCATCAATTTCGATATCATTATACTCTTTTTCAAGTTTAGCAATCAAATCATTTTCAGCAGAGTTATTATTATTTGTTCTTTTTTTAAGTGCAACTAAATTTGTGTAGACGTCTCTTTCAACTCCACTTAAATTGCCTTCATTATCAATTTTTGCATTTAAAAAAACAGCTTCTTTTGAATGTTTTTTAGGAAGTAAGCTTATTGGAGCTGAGCTTCCATTTTTACGTACAATTCTACCTTCCCAGTTTATAGCTCTTAGTGGTAGTACATTTGGTAAGCTGTATTTTTCTGTAGCATCTAATAAGATGACATCATTTTGAATTTCTACACCTGCAATTACATAGTTAAATCCGTCAGTGGTTGGGAAAAGAGGGATTCCATGATCTCTAGTACTAACTAAAATAGGGTTGGCATTTATACCTGCTTTACGAAGCATGGCTACCAAAACTAAGTTTATTTCTGCAACATTACCTGTGCCTTCTTTATAAGCTTTTTTCACACCCTTAGAGGTGTATTTGTTATTGTAGTTATCCCATTTAATTTTACTTTTTACAAATTGAAAAATCTTGGCAATTTTTTCAGAACTTGAAGCTGTATTGCTAACTAAACTTTGTAAGTCTTCTTTAAAGTAAGAACTCTTTTCTAATTGACTTCCAAAACTAGAAGTTTCATAAATAGTTTTGGTAACATCGCTCCAATTGTTATTGTAAAATTTAGGAATACCATTTTTAGGACGGTATGCTGTCAATTCAAATGAAGTTTTACTTCTGTAATTGTTTATATTACTGGTGTAAGGCTCATCTTTTAATGCAGGTATGTTTTTTTCAATACTAGCGTAAATTTTTTCTTGTAAATCTACTTTGGCACTATGTAACGTCGTTTTTCCTCCAGTCATACCATCATCATCTGTTCTATATGTGTAATTTAAGATTCTGTTTTTTGAACTTTCATTTATTTTTATTGGATAATAGTAGGTAGGTCGATATTTATATTCAAAATACTCAGGCATTTTCACTTCTGTATCAATATACTTTAGAGGTATTTCATATTGAAAAACCATATCATCAATATTTGTAAAATACTCTGACCTAAAAGTATAGTTCCATTCTATGATACAACCTTGAGTTAAGCTGGGCATGGTAAATTTTTTACGTTTCCAATTCTTATTAACTTCTTCAATAAAAATTTGATTGCTTTTTAGTTTTATTTTTTCAATTTTACCATCTTTAAGATTGAAAGTATAGGCTTTAATAGAAACGGTTTCATCATCACTACCACCTTGAAACAATCTAATCTTTTTTGTGGCCCAATCATTACCATCTTTATTATAGATTTTAATCCGTTCATGTACCTTGGTAACTAATGTCCAGCCAGTTTCGCCACTATAATCAAAATAGGTTCTTCTTTTTTTATATAAGATTACAGCATTGGCACTAGAGTCTTGTGGGTAGAATTTTTCTTCTAATTCAGCTTTTGACACTTTGCCGAACTTTATCTTTTGTGCTGTACTAAAATTTGTGATAAATACAACTAAGATTAGTGTTGAAATAAATGTTCTCATGGGTTGATTATTTTTTTATTAATACAATCTTACTGTTATCGTGTTTTGCTATCTTTTTTAAAAAGCTACGATATTCTTTATAGGCTGACTTTTGGTGTAGCCCTTTCTTTAGAAAGTAAGCTCTTTTATATAAAAGTTTATTTGTGCCTAGTTTTTTAACTGAAAATTGATAATTTCCAAATTTATTTTCAATGTTAATATTGCTAGGCATTGCTTCAATGGTATAATTATCAGGTAAAACCACTTCAAATTCATCAGTATCTAAAAAACCTCTCGAAATTTCTAATGGATGTTTTCTGCTTCTATACCGTTTAGGGACATAACGACTTCTATTAAATGCATTAATGGTGAATAACATTCTGTTGCCACTAAAAGAAGCGTAATCAGTTGCTTTTATGCTTAGTTCTTCTTTAAAAATAATACTATCCTTATTGTTAAAGAAATTGTAATTGAGTAGCTCTAAATTATTGATATGTGACCAATACTTATCTTTATAGTATTCACTGATTTTTCTTTTGTCTTTTTTTTCCAATCTGAAATGGTCATCATATTGAATTCCAGCAGTAAGAATAGTTACTTTACCTTCAATGCTCCCATCAGAGTTTATAGTATAAGTTGCTTTAGTTTTTTGAAAACTATCTTTGTCATTATGTATGCCAGTATGTTTTATTTCACCTCCTGTAGGTTTAATAACCAATACATTTCTATCATCAGTAAAAGTACCTTGATAGCCAAATGGTACTTTTTGACTTGTACATTCTAACCAATAGTCTTTCCTCTTAGAGGGTACATATAAAAAGGCATGATTTCCTTGTACAGAAACCACATCATTTTCCATACTCCTTTTTTCTTCACCAGCATATACAGCAGTATAATAAGATTCCACATCCACTGCATCTAATAAAGTCTTCGTGTAATTTGTTAAAGCCTTGCAGTCGCCATAACTTAGTTTATCAACATCACTAGCATACATAGGCATCCAACCGCCAATACCAACTTGCACACTTATATAACGTGTCTTTTTCTGTACAAAATCATAAATGATTTTAGCTTTTTCTATCGGATCTTCAACTCCATTAACTAATTGTTTAACTTTTAATTTTGTGGCTTCTGGCAGCTCCATTCTTGAAGCAATTAAATTGTCATACATCCATTTGCCAAATTCTTTCCAAGTATTAGCCTGGCCATCAACACCTGCCAAATGAAATTTATTAGAGGCTAATTTTAAGTGGGGAGCAAAGTTTAAAAAGTTGGGACTTGATTCTTCATAATTTATTGCTTTAACATTGTCAATTTGATAAGATAATTTTGAATTTGAACTGTTGTTTGTTATTGAATAGTCGTCAAAATTTTTTTCATTTTTTTGAATAGTTATAGTGCTAGGGTAGGTGAAACTGTAAGTGCTATGTTGTATGCTTTTATGAAATGAACCAATTGGGAGCCATCTTGGTATAAATGCCGTATTAGACGATTCTGTTTCATGTTCATAGACTATTGTGTATGGATAGAATACAGGTATATGCTTATAGTACTTTAATCTACCATCATTAAACAATGAGATACCATCAGCAGCACTATGATCTATAATTTCTTTAGATTTAATGTCTTTTATTTTGATACCAAATTGATTGTAGATATGAATTTTTATTTTTTTTATTTTAGTTGATTTGTCATAATGAAAAACAAGTTCAGCATTAGATTTTCCTTTTTCATTTAATATGGTTACAGCTTTATTAATTTTAATAAGCATTTTCCGTTGAGATACCAACTCAATATTAGTGTCAAAATACCGAACCACAGCATTTGCATTTTTAGTCAAACTATCAGGAACGGTTAAAATACTTAAATCAAAATTTTGTGAAAAAAGGGATTGCACACTCAAAAAGAGTAACAATAAAAGGGGGTTGATTTTCATTGCTTTGGGTTGTTTAGCTTTACAAATTTAATATAAATTATTCTTTATTCAAAGAATCTAAAAGTATAGTTACTGGGCCGTCATTTAGCAATTCAACTTTCATGTCTGCTCCAAAAATACCAGTTCCTACTTTTTTAGTAAATTCTTTTTCTAGTTGAGAAATAAATTGTTCGTAAAGCGGAATTGCAATTTCTGGCTTTGCCGCTTTAATATAAGATGGTCTATTTCCTTTTTTAGTACTTGCCATTAGTGTAAACTGACTCACTACAATTATATCTCCATCGCTATCCATAACGGATATATTCATGTTATTATTGCTGTCATTAAAAATTCTCATATTCAGAATTTTCTTCGTTAGCCATTCAATGTCTTTAAAACTATCTTCGTTGGTAATACCTAGTAGAATTAAGAGTCCGTTATCAATTGAACTGATGATTTTACCATCAACGG